>NZ_DF968346.1:0-154525 GCF_001270025.1 Streptomyces azureus
GGTCGGGGCCGGGGGCGGAGGGGTCGGCTCCGGGCCCGGTGGAGGCTGCGGGTTCGGCACCGGATCGGGGTGCGGCTCCGGGCCCGGCGTCGGCCCCGGCGGCACGGGGTCGGGATACGGATTCATCATGAGGTCCTCCAGCCAGTCGCTCGACTCCGGCTCTGGACTACTCCCCCGCCTACCCATCGACTGCTTCCCCAGTCACCCCCGCGCGGGACGGGTGAGGGGCCAGGTGGGGGTAACGGGGGTCGGGCTCGGACACCGTACGTCCCGGCTCGGGAGTCAGAAGCGGCCCGGGTGTTCGGTCAGCCAGTCCTTCGCCGCCGTCAGCAGGGCCTGGTCAGCCGGTGGGGCCTCGTCGGGGTGGCGTTCGGACCACTTGGCGACGTAGGGGCAGAGCGGGGCGACGGCGCTGTGCTCGCGGCGGGCGATGCCGTAGAGCTCTCGTGCCAGCGCGCCCGCGATGCCCTGGCCCTCGTGGGCCGGTTCGACGATCGTGTGCACGGGCACGAGCGCGCGTTCGGGGCTGTCGAGGACGAAGTACTCGATGCGGCCGACGACTTCACCGCCGGACACCGCCTCCAGGCGGCCCGCCGCCCGGTCGTCGCGGATCTCCAGGTCCCTCATGGACACGCTCCTGTCCCCTGTACGTCGGTCAGGCCCGGACGGCCTGCGGGCTGCGCTGCTGGTCCGAGCCCGGTACCGGCTCGGACGGGTCGTTGCCGAGGTCCACGATCCGGTTGTCGCCGTCCACGTGCACGA
Source organism: Streptomyces azureus (assembly GCF_001270025.1). Taxonomy (NCBI): domain Bacteria; kingdom Bacillati; phylum Actinomycetota; class Actinomycetes; order Kitasatosporales; family Streptomycetaceae; genus Streptomyces; species Streptomyces azureus. Next base: position 763 of record NZ_DF968346.1, read on the forward strand.
CCCGGGGGGTGAGTGCCCGCGCCTCGGCGTCCGTCACCTGGGCGTAGCTGATGATGATCACCAGATCGCCGGGGTGGACGAGATGGGCGGCGGCCCCGTTGATCCCGACGACGCCGGACCCGCGCTCGCCCTCGATGACGTACGTCTCCAGCCGGGCGCCGTTGGTGATGTCCACGATGTGCACGAGCTCGCCGGGCAGCAGGTCGGCGGCGTCCAGCAGGTCGGCGTCGATGGTCACCGATCCCACGTAGTGCAGGTCGGCCTGGGTGACGGTGGCGCGGTGGATCTTGGACTTGAACATGGTGCGCAGCATGTTGAACTCCTGGAAGACGGCTCCCTGCCTGCTTTGTGCAGGTCAAGGGCGGTCTTCACTTTACACGGGCACGCGTCGAAGTCGACGATTGTGGGGAACATCGCTCCTCTTGGGACACAAGGCTCCCTGCCTGGGCTTCCGAGCGAACCAGGTTGTTGTGACATCGCAGACCATGCACCTACTCGGACACTCTTCGCGGAATGCGCCAGGACTGATGCTGACCAGACGCTGACTTAACTGACGGAGCATCAGCAACCTGAACGGCATAGCCGGGTCAGTTCCCAAGAGCAACTGACCCGGTAATGCGCGAATACAACTCTCAGCCTGGTTCCGGCGGTGCGGGTTGTCCGTGGTCGTACGTCGAACGATCCATGCGACGGCGAACAGGGGGGCGGATCGCTCATCCGTGGCTCACTGTGCAGCGTGCCAACGTGAGGGCAGTCCGAATGCGCCAGGGATGTCTGTTTCCACGAGATCGGCCGCCGCCTCAACGCGGGCCACGCGCTGATGGGCAAAGCCCTCCAACTGCTCACCGACAACGTCAACGAGCGGTTCGAAGTGACCTTGAACCTCCTCGCCCGTACCGTGGCGGCCGTCGACTGGGAGAACATCCGGCAGGGCAACCGGGACGCCTACCTCCACCTCTACGAGTCGTCCCTTTCCGTCTACGACGACAGCCTCCGCCAGCGCAGCGGCTCGTACTACACCCCGCACCAGGTCGTCGAGGAGATGGTCCGGCTCGCCGAAGAGGTGCTGCGCACCCGCCTGGCAAAGGCGCGCGGCTACGGCGACGAGAGCGTGTACATCGTCGGCCCCGCGATGGGCACCGGCACTTACCTGCACACCGTCATCGAGCGGGTTGGCGCGGCAGGCGGCCGAGCGGCACGGCGACGCCATGTACCCGACGCGATCGGCCGGCTCGCCGAGCGACTGTACGGTTTCGAGCTCCAGATAGGCCCGTTCGCGGTCGCCGAACTCCGCGCGGCCGACCTGCTGAAGAAGCACGGCGCCCCACTCCCGCCGGGCGGACCGCACGTCGCCCTCGTCGTACGGCGTGGGTGGTCGGCTGTGGGCTTGGTTGTACGGGGCTTGTACGGGCGTTGTACGGGTCCGGCGCGTGTCCCGTTTCCCGCGCGCCGCGTTGGACATGGACTGGTGGCGAGCGCGGCCGTGGGCGGGGCGCGGAGCGGGATGGGAAAGGCGTGAGACTGTGAGGACGGTAGGGGACACGCGGACGGGGCGGAGCGACCGGGGCCCGATTCTGTCGGGCATGTGGTCGGCGTCTGGGGTGCTCTTGCAGTACCTGCGGAAGTGGGCCGGGTTGAACCAGCAGCAGCTCGGGGATGCCATCGGCTACTCACTGGAGTAGATGGCCTCACGTCCGCAGCGGATGCGCGGGCTGCCGTCGCGTCATGCGGGGCGCGGTGTGGGAAGGGCATGCCGCACCATTCGCGGATGATCGTGTTGCAGCCCGTCCTCGAGGTCTACGCGCCCACCGGTTACACGCTCTGGCCGATCACCGAGCCCGGACAGTCGTACGGCTTCATGCCTCTCGGCGGCGAACTCTCCGCCGCCGAGGTAGGCACGGCGTTCATGCGCATCGCCGAGTGCAACAACGTCGAGCCGGAGGCCGACAGCCGGCCGCGGAAGCCCGCCGACCCGCTCGCTTCCTTCCTGCCGGGCTGCTCACCATGGACGACCTCTTGACGTCCGGAGGTCTGTGCGTCACCGACACCGTCACTCGCCGAGGGCAGGGTCCGTCTGACCGTGGACGCGGAGCGGGACGAGAGCGCCGTGAGCCGTTTCGCCGTTTTCCGCCAGGCGAAGTCTCGCCGTGCGGCAGCAAGGGGGCCGTACCTGTAGCGCCAGCGCGTGCCGTCCGGTGTCGTCATCCCAATGAGGCGGTCTTCCGCATCCCACTCGTAGCGCCTGGTGTCCGGTTTTGGGCCGACAGTGCGTCTTCTGGCGCAAGGCGATGTGGCCCAGCTCATCGTTTTCATAGCGGACGTTGCCGGCTTGAGCGATGCACGTGCCCACGTACTCGCAGGGGCCGGTCGCCTCACCGCCGGGGTAGGCCGTCGGCCGGTGCTGCCCCTGCAACTGACCAGCTCAAAATGAGGTTGGGAAAGCTTACTGCCTCAGTCTTCCGAGATGTGTACCCGCAGCAGATGCTGGATGATGAGTTCGAAATCTGACAGCGCTTTGAGGCAAAATTCTTGATCTTGAACGTTGATAGAGTGAACAACGTCTCTGAAGCTGGGGTCGGCGAGCCCGTGCGCCTCACGCAGGACCCGCGTTGGGACCAGCACCCAGTTTCTGCGCGTTCTGTCGATTTCCCAGTCAACTTGCGTCGGCAGAGCCCTCACGGCAGCTTCAATGAGCTGCGCCACCCCTTCTTCTGGGAACGCGTAGCGCCACCCCATGTAAGGAACCTGAGCATAGCCATATGCAGCATTGAATTCCGTGGGCAATTTGAACCATGCGAGTTCTCCAAACCTGCTCAGCGCCTGCACCGCCTGCTCGCCACGACTCGACATAATCATCCATTCATTCGTCACCAGAGGGGGCCGGAGTATCCCCCATCTTGGACGATAAGCTTCTTTCCCGGATTCTCCAGACGAATGGCTCGCTCATAGTCACCGTATGGAATTGGTTTTGAGCTCATCGCGGGATCGTACACGTATCGCCCGTCCGTATAAACGTCATGATAGCGATATTCCGTCACTATACGACCTGCATCTTCAGGAATGTTAATGGCTGAACTTTCACGCATCGTGAAATTGATGATGTTCCCTCGCCCTCCACCCTCTCTTAGGATGTACTCCGCAATCTCCGAACAGTCGATATTCCCACCAATCGGAGCAGACCTCATGGCTGCGGCCGCTCCTTCGTCGGGCGGATAGTTCGGGTTCGGCTCCCTGAAGTCGTAAGTGCCGCGCCCATTCTTGCCACGAGGACATTCGGGAGCAAGTCCGAGTGAATCAGATTGTCCGTGTGGATTACGAACATAGGTGGTTGGGTTGGGCGCTGGGACGAGCCCGAGCGGATCGGGGGTAAGGTACCGGGCGCTTTCGGGGTCGTAGTGGCGGAAGTAGTTGTAGTGCAGGCCCGTTTCCGGGTCGTAGTACTGGCCGGGGAAGCGGAGGGGTGTGTAGGTGGGGCTGTTCGCGGCCCATGAGGTGGTGCCCCACAGGGTGCTGCGTGTTCGCCAAGCCAAGTCTCCGTGTTCGTCGACCAGCTCGGTCGGCGTGCCGATCAGGTCGGTGACGATGGAGAAGAAGCGGGAGTCGATCTCCTCCTGTGGTGCGTCTGCGGCCGTGATGCGCTCGGTCTGGGCGACGGGGTGCAGGCCCCGGTGGTCCCACGTCAGGGTGACTGGGTTGGGTAGGTCGATGGACGTGGTGGTCTGTTCGCACAGGGTCGTGCCGTCCCAGGTGAAGTCCACGCGCTCGACGACCGTTTGGGCGTCTTCCGCCAGGCGGAGTTTCGCCGTGCGGCGGCCCAGGGGGTCGTACGTGTAGCGCCAGCGCGTGCCGTCCGGAGTCGTCACCGACGTGAGGCGGTCCTCCGCGTCCCATTCGTAGCGCCACGTGTCCGGCTTGCGGGACAGGCGGGTCTTCTGGCGCAGGGTGATGCGGCCGAGGGCGTCGTGTTCGTAGCGGACGTTGCCGGCTCGGGTGATGCGGGTGCCCACGTAGTCGCGGGGGCCGGTTGCGTCCGCGCCGGGGTGTGAGGACGGCCAGTGTGCCGTCGTCTGGTTGCCTGCCGCGTCGTACGCGTACGTCTCCGACCAGTTCGCCGCGTGGACCGCCGTCACCCGGCCCGTCGCGTCCAGGTCGAAGCGGCGGGAGCCCGAGAGGCGGTCGTCGATACCGATCAGGTTGCCGTCGGCGCGGTAGGTGTAGGAGCGGTGTTGCACGGCACGGTCGCCCGTACCCGTCACCGACTGGGTGGTCAGACGGCCCAGGGGGTCGAAGGTGTGCTCCAGGGTGACAGTCTCGCCGATGCGGCGGATCAGTTCGCGCCCTGCCGGGTCGTAGGTGATGTCGATCGAGCGGCCTGAGGCCACCATGCCGGTGCGGCGGCCCGCGGCATCGTACGACCATGTCGTCGTCGCGCCGGTCGGGGTCATACGGCCCGTGCGACGGCCCATCTCGTCGTAGGTGTAGGTCAGCGTGCGGCCGTCGACCGTCTCCGAGCGCAGGCGGCCAAAGCGGTCGCGCAGGAGGGTCAGACGTGTGTCGTCCGGGCCGATGGCCTCCGTCAGTTGGTCCGTCATGTCGTACGCGTACGTCGTGATCCGGCCCGCCGCCTCCTTGCGGATCACCTGGCCCAGCTCGTTGCGCTCGAACCGCGTCACCCCACCGAGTGCGTTCGTCCGGGAGGCCAGACGGTCGGCCGGGTCGTACGTGTACGTGAGCGTGCGGTCGTCGAAGTCCGTCTCCGTGATGAGGCGTCCGGCCGCGTCGTACTCGTAGTTCCACGTCAAGCCCTGCGGGCTGGTGACCTTCGTCAGCCGCAGTTCCAGGTCGTGGTCGAAGTCGTAGCGGACGCCGTCCGGACCCGTGCGGGCGGTCAGCAGGTCGAAATGGGTGTACTCGAAGCGGGAGACCCCGCCAACCGGGTCCGTGTGGGTGGTGCAGTTGCCCTCGCCGTCGTACGTCCATGACTCGGTCGAGCCGTCTGCTGCCGTACGGCGGGCCAGGTGGCCCTCCACCGTCCACTCCAGGCGGGTCACGGCGCCCGTGGGGTCGGTGACGGTGACCGGGCGGCCGAAGGCGTCGCGTTCGTAGCGGGTGGTCGCGCCGAGCGGGCCCGTGATCTCCAGGGGGAGGCCCGCGCGGTCGCACACGATAGTGGTCGTGTGGCCCAGCGGGTCGGTCACGGAGGTGACATGGCCCGCCTCGTCGTGGGTGAAGTGCGTGGTCTGGCCCGACGGGTCGGACACCGACGTGCGGTTGCCCCGTTCGTCGTACGTCTGGCGGACCACCGTGCCGTCCGCGTTCACCACCTTCACCGGCAGGCCGAGCTCGTTGTACTCGGCTCTTGCCTCGCGGCCGTCGGGGCGGGTCAGGGTGAGGAGGTTGCCCGACTCGTCGTAGTGGAACGTGCTGCGGTGGCCGAGGGGGTCGGTGCGGGAGAGGAGGCGGTGGTAACGGTCGCGTTCGAAGCGGGTGACCGCGCCGAGGGGGTCGGTCTCGGCGACGATCTGGCAGGCGTCGTTGACGACGTAGCGCCGGGTGTGACCTTCGGCGGTGGTCGTGGTCGTCACGCGCAGGCCGGTGTCCGGGTCCCTGTCGTCGTAGGAGAGGCGCAGGGTCATGTGGCCGTGCGTGCCGCCCTCGGCGACGCAGCGGTCCTGGTCGTCGTACTCGTACGTGTAGCCGCGGTTGTTCGTGTCCGTCCAGGAGGTGATGCGGCCGGACTCGTCGTAGGTGAAGCGGAGAGGTCGGCCTGAGGAGTTGATGACCTCGGTGAGGTGACCGTCTGTGTAGGCGTAGCGCTTCAGCTCCTCGCCCGTGGCCGCGAGCTGGAGGGCCGTCACGCGGCTCGCCTCCGTGGTGACACGGACGTGGTAGCCGCCGCTGGAGATCACGGCCAGCGGGGTGCCCTCGGCGTCGTACTCGAACGTGATCCAGTTGCCGTTGCGGTCGTCGATCTGTTCCAGGACCGCCAGGTCGTCGGTGCGGTCGGCGAAATGCCAGACGCGGTGGGTGGTGGGGTCAGTGACCGTGTAGCCGCCGTTCTCGCGGTCCAGCGGCCAGCGCGGGCCGTGGGAGGGAAGCGTGGGGAGGCCCGGGGCCGGGTGCGGGTAGGTGAGGAGAAGGCCGTCCTCGGTGACGAGAACGACTCCCTCTGCGTCGATCTCCAGGCGCTGGTCCAGGGTGGAGGACCAGGAGGGGCCGAACCACCTGCCGTAGTGGTACCCCGACTCCACCCGCCGTCTGAAGACGAGGGGGAGGGCGCCGGGCAACGCCACGTCGGTCTGCGGCAGGTACATCTTGCCGGTGGTGAGGTCGACCGGGTCTGTGGGATCGCGCTCGACCTTCTCCCGCGGGTTCGGGGTGTCGTGCTGCTCCGGGTTCTTTCTGGCGGCGTCCGCCGCGCCCTTGGCTTCTCTGCTCGCTGCCCCCTCCATCCCCTCCTTCACCGCGGTCCGCAGCCCGCCCCTCGCCAGCCCCAGCCCCTTGGTGCCGATCAGCTCGGGGATCAGGCGGCCGATACCCTCGGACGGATCCTTCTTGAAGCCCTCCCACGCGGACTTCACCACGCGCTCGGGATGCGCGGCAGTGGAGACGAGACCGGAGAGCGTCATGCTGACGTTCTGGAGGTACTGGGCGGGGTGGGTGATGTTGTACCCGTCGAGCGGGTTGATGCCTCGGGCGAAGTTGACCAGGCCCGCCCCGCCTTTGACCACACCACCAGCGACGTGGAGGATCTCGGTGTTGACCGCCACGTACCCGTCCTCGGCGTTGGCCCGGAGGCGGTCCAGGGCAGGCGGTTCTGCGGGTGCGTGGGCGAGTGCGGCCTGGACCGACGTGGCGGCGGTACGGCCGGCGTCGTTGCGCTGGCGGCGGGCCTCGGCGAGGATCTCGCGGGCGCGCTTGATGTCGGCGGTGCCCGGATCCTTGAAGGGCTCGGGACGCGGGCCCGGGTCCTCGTTCGTCTTCAGCTTGGCGTTGTAGGCGTCGACGCGCTTGTTGTAGGAGTCGGCCGCGTCGTCCGACGCCTTCTTGCCCTTCTTGTACAGGTCGATGGCGTCCTGGGCCTGGGCCTGCGCCCACTTGACCGTGTCGGCGAAGTCCTCCAATGCCTTGGCCGCCTTCTCGCAGGCGTCCGCCGCGTGCAGCCACTTGGTCGGGTGCATGGCGAACTTCTCGCGGAACGTGTCAGCGGCCTCGCCCTTCCAGTGCGAGGAGTCCAGCTTCCGCATCCCGTCGCCGACCTTGTCGAAGGCCTTGCGGAAGTCCTTCAGGTGCGAGGCGGACGCCCGGATGGTGCCCGGGTTGCCGTGGATCAGCTCGTTCGCCTGCTCGGTCTGCCCGAGCTGCTGCTCGCCCGGCGTGGCACCGAGGTCCGAGGCCAGTTCGTCGCCGAAGTCCTCGACCTTGTCGGCCCAGCCCTCGGCCCCGACCTTCTCCAGACCCGCACCGACGAGATCGGTGCCCTTGTCGACACCCTCACCGACAAGCTTCTTACCCTCCTCCCAGCCGTCCTCAAGCTTGCCCAGTCCGCCGTTGACGAGATCACCGAAGCCCATCAGCGGCTCTCCTCGCCCTGCTGGGGCTGGGGCTGCTGGGCCCGTTCCTCGGCCGACGGCCCGAACGTCGCGTCCAGGAAGGTCTCGTACTGCTCGTCACTCACGCCCGTTGCCTGCTGGACGTTCAGCGGGCCGGGGATGGGGCCGGACATCGCCTGCGAGGTCATCATGTCGCGGCTCGCGTCCATCCAGCCCTGCTTGCTGTTGTCCCACGCCTGGTCGAAGGACTCCGCGCTGTAGTCCGGGTTCCTGAGGGAGTCCATACCGGTGCCGGCGATCTGGCGCCAGCCCATCTGTGTGACCTCATCCTCGGACGCGTACGGGTTGCCCATGAGGGAGTTGACGCCGATCTTCAGGGCGCCCTCCACGTACTGATCCGTCTCGTGCAACGTGCCCGCCGACAGGCCCACGTTCTGCGCGAAGAGGTTGCCCTCGATCACGAGGTCGCGCACGCCCCACTCCCAGCGCTCACAGAACGACTTGAAGGCCGAGGTCAGCCCATCGTGCCCCAACTGCATTCCAGACAGCGCGAGCTCCTCGAACCCACGGCCGGAACCGGCCATGCTGTCCATGCCGAGCTCCTTCAACTCGGACAGTGTCAGCGTGATGCCCTGCGCGATGGCATCGAGGCCGATCGCCTGGATGTCTTTGCCGCCGCTGCCGCCGCCCATTTCACCGCTCACCGCGGTCCTCCACGTCCACCGTCTCCGTGTCCACTGCGGCCGCATCCGGCACGATCCCCGCCACCGGCGGGAACAGCACGCCGCCCCCGTCACTGCCCACGTCCAACGCCACCCCGGTCGGCACCCCCGTCGCCGGAACACCGGCATCCAGCAACCGCGCCCCCAGCACACGTCGGTACTCCCACTCCCGCGAGCCTTCACCCCGCGCGATCGCGAACCTGGCCAGCGCCGACTCGTCCGAGAAGGCGTAGATCCACCGGATGCCGCCGTAGTCCCCGACCAGCGGGGCTTCATCCTCGTCCAGCGGCACGAGTACGGGCGTACGGCGGAACTCACCGAGCAGGGCGGCGAACTCGCGCCGGGCACGGGCACTGTCGTCCGTGCTGCCCGGAGAGAGGGCCGCGGCGGTCGGCGATATTGCAGCTCCCGTCAGGGGGCCAGGCGATGACGATTCAACGCTGTCCCGCGGCGCCTGCCCGACCTTGTCGTCCGGGTCAGCGTTCTCCAGGTAGTCGTACAGCCTGGACCTGGGGATCTCCGGGCCCTCGCCCCCTTCTTCAGCCATGCCCGGGATCATCACATCCCCATATTGTCGAGCGCAACGCGGACCACCGGCCGGGGCAGGATTTGGCTGTCAAGTCGGCGCCGACTCCCCCGATCCCTCATCTGCGCGGAGGGCCCGTTACAGTCGTGAGAGCGATCGCTCAGATGGTGTTGGCGTACGCGACCTGGAGCAGGACCGGGGCTGCGGGGCGGTCTGCGAGCACCGCCTTCCTGCTGGTAACAGCCCAACGCACGTACCCTTGCGCGCTCCGGCCACGATCCGGTGATCATGCAACAGCCTGGGGAACCGCATGGTCCGCAGCCCAGCGTCGCGGTCACAGCGATCGATGGACACTTACCGGGAAGACTCAGTGTGGGCGGTCGGAGGCGCCGGTCCACTGGGGGAAACTGCTCGACGGCGAGCTGGCGGGGAAGCCGGGCGTCCGCAGTAAATCCGCCCTGAGTGTGAATACTTCCGGAGGCACCAACGGCCAATGCACAGGCCGTCGTTCCAACGCCCCCTCCGGCAACTCCGCCGTCAGCAATTCTCCGCCATGGCCCGAGCCTCCCGAACCACTTGGAGTCGCCCTCGACCTCATTCGCGACAAACTTCTCAACGATCCAGGCAGCCCTCGAAACAGATCCAGAACCCGTTCCCCGCGGGCCCCCTCGGACCACAGCACCCGCGTCGACGCGCACGTCGCCAGCGCTGCCCTTGGGATCAAGTCTCCCCCCAGCCGCAGCCGCCCCGGGGCCAGGCACTGCTCAATGGTCTGGCGCCATGCATCAACGACCACCGAATCCTGCTCCGCGTCCGCTGCCGTCACCGCGTCCACGGCCCGGTTGCCCGGCACGCCATCGCGTCCGGGCTGCCCTCGGCCTCCCCACGCCTCGATCAGGCGGTCCGCCAGGTGACGGCATGCCGCCACCGGAACGCAGCCGAGCCCATCGCGATGTCCGCGACCTTCAGACGAGAAGCCGGGCCTTCGACTTCAGGCGCCACTCCCCCGCGTCCGCCATCTGGAGCGGGTCCGGCTCGTACACCAGCGACCCCAGCGCGTGCAGCACGACTTCCTCCGCCAGGACGCGGGGCGTGCAGTGCGTGCCCGTGTTCTCTCTCAGGCGAAACTCCGCTCGCAGTCGGCCGCTCAGACACGCCACCGCCGAGCACGATGCTTTCATGCGTGAGAACGCCGACGGCATCTCCCTCTTCCGCGCCCGGCAGGCCGCCCTCTTCCATGATGAGCGCCGGACGTGGGAGAGAGCCGGTGGGTTCGCGCCCCCGCCCGGCCCGAACCTCGTACCGCAGAGAGCCGGACACCGTCCAGCTTGATGCTGACCATTTGCTGACCCGAATGCCACAATCCGGGCTCTGACCTGCGGAAACACCCAGACACTAGATCTTGGACTTGAACATGGTGCGCAGCATGGAGAGGCTCCCGGTTTGTCTGCTCCCTGCCTGCTTCGCAGGTCAGGGGCGGTCCCCGTAGCGTACAACCATGCCCGGCTTTACCACAGGCTCGGAGATCTCAGGCCCTTGCGGGCAGGTGGTCAGGGCTTCTCGGCGGACGGCTGGTGGCGCGTGCGCGAGGGTGCCCGCCCGGCCCGCATGACGTCAGGCGTGGCCGGCAGGCGAGGACGACGGGGTGCTCCGCAGCGAGTCGAGAACCCGTGGTGAGGCCTGCAGTGCCGTGCGCTGCATCAGGTTTACGACACCACGGGTGCCTGCCATCTCCGCTCCGCCGCCGGCCCGGCCGGGGCCCCCGTGCTTCATGGCCGGAAGCGGCGATCCGTGGCCGGTGGTCTGCGCCATGTTCGTCGAGTCCAGCAGGTGCAGTCGCCCGTGCCAGGGGGCCGCCTCCTGGACGAAGGCGGTCGTCCAGACGAGGTCGTCGCCGACGACGGAGGCCGCGAGGCTGCCCCGGCCACGCGCCACCAGGGCCGTCGCGTGGGCCGTGTCGCGGTAGGCCAGCGCGGTCGCGGCCGGTCCGAACGGCTCCACCTCGTGAGGTGCGGCGGCGTCCGGGTCGGCGGAGACGAGAAGGGTGTCGAGGAACGCCCCCCGTTCGGGATCGGCGTCGAGCACGCGCACCTCCTCGGGGTCGCCGTGCACGAAGCGTCCGGACTCGGCGATCTTCCGTGCCACCTGCCGTACGTCGTCGCGCTGGGCGAGGCTGACGACCGGCCCCATCCGCACACCTCCGCGGCGGGGTTCCCGATGGCGACTCCGGCGAGCTCGGCGGCGATCGCGTCGCGCGCTGCGGCCTCGTGCTCGCGGGGACGAGGCCGCGGCGGATCGCGGTGCACTTCTGGCCCGCCTTGACGGTCATCTCGGTCACCACCTCGCGCACGAACGCCTCGAACAGCGGGGAACCCGGGGTGACGTCCGGGGCCAGCACGATGGCGTTGACGGAGTCGGCCTCGGCGTTGAACCGGACCGAACGGGCCACCAGGTCGGGGTGGGTGCGCAGCGTCCGGGCGGCGGCGGAGCCGGTGAAGGAGAGGACGTCCTGCTCGCCGAGCAGGCCGAGCGCCGGGCGCACCGAACCGGCGACCATCTGCAGGTCTCCGGGCGGCAGCACGCCGGCGTCCGCGACGATCCGGACCGGGTGCTCGGCGAGGTAGGCGGTCAGGGTGGCCGGCTTCACCACGCTGGGCATGCCCGCCAGCACGGCCTGGGCGAGCTTCTCCAGCGGCGCCCACACCGGGAAGTTGAAGGCGTTCACCTGGAGCATCAGGCCCGGGGAGGGGCTGACGAGGTGGACGCCCAGGGAGTCCTCGCCCCGGGCGAGGCGTTCGGCGGGGCCTTCCACGAGGTGGGGCCCGTCCGGCAGCTCGGTGCGGGCGCGGGCCGCGTAGTCGCGCAGGACGCGGATGCCGCCGTCGACGTCGTAGCGGGCGTCGTTGAGGGTGGCGCCGGCGCGGGTCGAGAGGGCGTACAGCTCTTCACGGGTGGGGCGCGGACGGCCGCGACGAGCGCGTCCAGGAGGTCGGCCCGCCGGTGGAAGCTCAGCGCGCGCAGCGCTGTGCCGCCGGCGCGGCGCGCATGGTCGAACGCACCCGCGAGGTCGAGGCCTTGGGAGGAGACGCGGCACACCGTCTCGCCGGTGACGGCGTCGTGCACGTCAACTGCCGTTGTGTCGGCGGCAGACGGCGCGACCCAGGTGTCCTGCAGGTAGCTTTTCGTGGGTGCGGGCCGCGGTCAGGTCGGGCGCGCGGCCGGGCAGCGCGGGTGAGATCCCCAGCAGCCGGCCAACCGGTTCGGTCACCACTTGCGCGTGCACGCCGTGGCGGCGGTGTTTGGTGCCAGTGGTCAGCCTGACCGTCGCCCAGGCGATCGCACTCCGCGAGAGTGCCGTCGAGCAGGACGGAGTCGGGATCGGTCTCGCGCAGCACGTTGAGCAGGCCGGGTGCACGGTCAGCGAGCAGGCCGATCACCGCAGTGGTGCAGGCGTGAGCGGTGCCCGCCGAGATACCGAAGCCGGCGGCGATCTGGACGAGCGTGTCGTGCTTGCGCAGGTGCGTCAGGCCGACCGGCGCAGGTCGGTGCGGCGGGAGTCGGTGAAACGGGCCCAGTCGGCCGTGATCCGGGACCATCCAGGAACCTGCTGCGTTGTGCGGACATGGCGATCGCCGAAGTGCGTCGCCGGGCCGCACGCGGCGAACCGGCCATCGTCACGGTCGGGGACGTGACCGGGGTGGCCTGCCGGCGCTACGGGCACCTCTTCGTGGAGCGCGAAGAGGCAGCTGCCGCCCTCCGCCAGCGTCATCAGGCCACCGACTGCCGGACGGGCTGCATGACCTGCGTCCCTCATACGTCCTCGCCGCTATCCCTCGGACACCACCAACACCCGGCGGTGCCGGGTTCCGTGAGCGCGCTGCCAGGCCCGGTCTCCCGGCCCGGCAGCGCCTCGAAACAGCCGGACGTCAGATCGCTACAGGTCGCGGCATTGCGCCGACTTCGGACCACTCACCGTGTTGGCCGATCCGTTGTTCACCGGTGGCTGAGCGTTTCCCCCGCACGTCAGCGGGCCGTTGATCGTGTTCCCGGCGATCACGTTCCACCCATGCGTCCGCGTCACCGTCACCGGGCCGCTGATCGTATTCGGAGCACATCCCAGCACCGGGTTGCCGATCGTCACCGACGAGGTCCCGGACAACGTCACCGGGCCGGAGATCCGGCTGTCGCAGATCACCACCCCCGCCGCGCCGTCGGTCCGCACCGGGCCGGCGATCACCGCACCGTCCACCTGGAGCGAGGCACCGGCACGCACCGACACCGGGCCCGACACCGTCGCTCCGTCCAGGCAGGTCACGCCCTCGGTCACCGTCAACGGCCCGGCATGCCGGCCGGTGATCTCCCGGTCACAGTCGAGGCCGGCATACGTTTCGACCACGTCGAGTTTCGCCGTCACCGGACCGTACTCGGTCGAGCCGTTGACCGTGAGCCGGCCGGCCGTGTCGGTGGCGCCGTCCGGTACCGGGTCCCATTCCACCGGGACCGGCTCGGTCGAACCATCGGCCATGGTCAGCACCCGCACCGAATCCGGCAGCACCGCCTCGTCGCCGACCAGCGCGGACGCGTACACGGTGTCCTCCACCACGTGGGACGCGCGACTCTTGGTGAAGATGTCGATCGACGCGTTCGGCTCCCAGGTGCGCGTCATGCCCGGTACGGCGGTGAACAAGGACTGCCACCTCGCCGGCTCCCACGCCAGAACGCCCAAGCCCTGGTTGTCCGGGATGTCGTTGGCGATCTGGAACACGCGCTGTAGGGCGTCCGCCTGCCCCTGAACGGTCCGCGGGTACGTCGAGTTGGGCATCGGGGCCCCGCCGCCGCCCGACGCCGGGTACGAGGTCTCGGCGATCTCGATCTTGTACCCGGGGTGCGCCGCCGCCACCGCGTTGAGGTTGGACTCGTAGTGGTCCGGCGACCCGTGCCATTCCGGGTAGTACGAATGGGCGAGAACGTCCGGGGCGGCGCCTTTGGCCTTCACCCGGGTCAGGTACTGGTCCCAGAACTCGAGCGTCTTGGCGCCCCGATCTTTGCCGATGATGATGTGCGTCTCGACGTCGATGTCCTCGCCCTGGTCGGCCGACACGTCGCGGACCGCGCGGATCCCCGCCGCGGACAGCGTCGTGAACCGGTCCCACGCCTCCTCGTAGAGCCGCCGCTCCTTCGGGTCGTCGGAGCCCCAGTACTTCCAGAGCAGGCCACCGCCGGGTTGCGACCGGTAGATCTCCGGCTGGTTCCGGAAGTACGCCGGATCGGTGGTGCCGATCAACGCCGCCTCACTGCCGTACATGAAGCCATTGACGATCTCGTTGCCGATCGCGACCTTGTCCGGCGTCGTGCCCTGCTCGATCAACTGCTCGACGTAGTCGTAGGTGTAGTCGTACACCGCCTGGGTCAGGTCGTCGAACTCCAGCTGTGCCCACGCCCGCGGCTTCGGCTGCTTGGCCGGGTCGGCCCACGAGTCCGCGTAGTGCAAGTCGATCCCCAGGCCCATGTCCCGTTCTGCCTTGATCCACTTGGAGACCTCGAGTGACCGCTTGGGGCCTTGGTACGGGACGGACAGTACGTCGCCCGAGGACTCGCTGCGCGGCTCGTTGAAGACCCGCAGCCGGACGTACTCGACACCACGGTCCTGGAGCACGTCGAGCAGGTGGGGACCCGCGCCTCGGTCCTCCTCGGTCGGACTCACCCAGTACTTGCGTCCTTCGGCGACGTCGTTGTCCACCCAGGAGGCATCGGCGCCGAGGATCAGGTCGTCGCGCAGATAGTTGTAGACGCTGAGTTCACTGATTCCCAAGGTCGCGCCGGGCGAGGCTCCCGTGAGCGTCACCCGCACGAATCTCGTCCCCGGCCGGGTGAAGAGGTCGACCGATCCGCGAGCGGGCTGGTGGTTGGCCGAGTGGTCGGCGATGACGTTCCAACTGTCGCCGTCCGCGGACGACTCGACCACGTACTGGTACGCGGCCCCGGTGCCCGGGAAGACGACCTCGACCTTCCTGACGTTGTCGTAGGCGCCGCCCAGATCGAGGGTCAGCCACTGGTTCGTGGACGTGCCGTCCGCTTTCCACGCGGTCTTGTCGTCCTGGTCGATCGCCAGGTCAGCGGTGGACGACCCGCTGCTGACGTCGACGCTCGCCCAGGATTTCGCGCTGATGTCGCTCTCGATCGGTGAGATCTCGGCCTCGCCGTAGTGTGCGGAGGCCGGGGCGACCGGCCCGAATGCCGCCGCGCCGCAAGCCAGAATGACGGCGGTCGTGATGCTGAGTGCCGTGCGGACTGGATGTCTTCGCATCATTGCTTACTCCTCATCTCTGTGCCCCGAACAGGGGCACGACTTCGTTCCAGCGAGCCTTCTGGGTCTTGTCCCGTCGCTCTTGTCGGAGCGGCCGCGTCGCCCCTCAGGCACCACTGGGCTTGGGGGAAGGTGCGTCGCAGGCCACCGGGTCGCCACTCGTACGTGTCCGTGCTTGGGCGAATCGATAACGCGGCGAGGCGCCGTAGCCGACGACGCGAGCCCGGCAGGACCGGCGGGACGCGGCCTAGCCGCTCCGCGCAAGCCGACCCGGCGACCACCCGCCCGAGCGGCAGGGTGTTGATGTGGGCCAGGCTGCACTGGAGCAGGCGGAGGGCCAGGCCCGGGGCTGAGCAGGAGGGCACAGACCATGGCGAAGGAGTGCAGCTCCAACCGGCCCGGTCCCGTGTGCCCCGCATCGGGCCCGGAGCAGACCCGGGCGTCGGCCGGAGTGCCCGGCGCGCCGCCCGCTCCGGCTCGATCCGGCTTCGGGCCTCGGGCCCGCCCGTTTCATCCGTGAGTCCACCGCTGGTTGGACCCGCCGTGGCAGGTCCACAGGAACAGTTGGGTGCCGTTCGCGGTTCCGGCGTTGTACGCGTCCAGGCACAGGCCGGACCGGGTGCTGGTGATCGTGCCGTTCGCGTTGACCGCTCATTGTCGGTTCGAGCCGCCGTGGCAGCCCCGGATGATGACCCGCGTGCCCGCGGAGATACCTGAGGCCTCGGCGTCCAGGCACTTGCTTCCGTACGCCCGCAACTCCCCGGCGCTGGTAGGTGTCCACTGCTGGCTGGGCCGGCCCGAGCAGTCCCGCAGCCGCACCTGCGTCCCGTTGGTTCGCGAGTCGTTCCGCACGTCCACGCAGCGGCCGGACCGGGCGCCGACGATCGGGCCCTCGTCCGTCGGCGGGGGCGTCGACCCGCCGGGCAGGTACGGGCATGTGTTCCGGTACCGGGAGACGCCGGTGGAGTCCGCCAACGTCGAGCACAGAAACCGGGTGTAGCGGGTGTCGTTGTCGATGAAGAGCTTGAGCCAGGGGATCACGCGTCGCGTCACGTTCGAGTTACCCCAGGTGGGGAATCCGTGGCCGCCGCGGGAAAGCTCGACGAAGGCGCCCTCGGTGCCGGCGGGCAGGGTGGCGTAGAGGGTGTCGAGGGAGGACGGGGTGACGGTACCGTCGTCCCGGGCGCCCATGACCATCGTCGGCACCTGGACGTCGGACAGGTCCTGTGAGAACGAGGCGGGCGCGAACGGGACGGCCGCCTTCAGCGACGGCCGCCGCTGGGCCGCGCTGATCGCGCCGCCGCCGCCCATGGAGTGACCCATCACTGCGAGCCGCCGGGGATCAACCCGGTCGCGCACCGGGCTGCGCTGGGTGAGGTAGTCCAGTGCGGCGAGGAGCTGGGTACCGCGGGCGGTGTCCCAGTCGGTGGGGCTGTTGGTGTCGATGCCGATGACGACGAAGCCGAAGGACGCGATCCAGTGGCCCATCCACGCGCCTTCGGCGTTCCAGGTGGCTGTGTAGCCGGGCACGACCGCGACCGCACCCCAGGTGCCCAGGCCGGTGTCCGTGGGGTGGTAGATCCTCCCGCCGTTGAAGCCGTTGCCGGGCGGCACGCTGACCTCCGCGGTGGCGAACGTTCCCCTCTGGGCCGCGACGCCGCTCACCGTGGGGTCCGGACCTCGCTGGTAGGGACTGTCCCGGGCCGACGCCGCCGGCATCGCGACCAGGGTGCTGATCAGGCTGATCACGGCGACCACGAGCGCGGCCAGGGGCGTTCTCCGCCGGGGTCTGGACCCGGTTCTCCGGGACGGTGCGCTCTCAGTGGTTCGTGATCGCACGTTGTTCCTCCTCGTGTTGGGCGTGTCCGCAGCCCGCCGGGACAAGCGGATGAGCCCTAGGAAGACGCGTCATGACGCATGCGGCCCTGCGCGCGACTCGGAAGCACGCCACCACAGGGGCGGATTCGGCGAGTTACGAGACCGGCACGTCGCCCGGCCCGGGCGTGACAGTTCTGTCGCGACGCGTGCGGCTCGTCGCCGCAACGCCGGAGAGGCCGTTGAGGTTCTTTCGGTTCTGTTGACAATTGAGGACGGTACTAAGGCACCCGACATACGGCAAGGCATCAGCCCGCCACGTTTCCGAGTCTCGCCGCAGGACGGGAACCAGCGCTGATCAGGCAACGACCGCCTGCTACTTCCAGGTTGAGATCAGTCGACGGCCGACATGAATCGGCCGCATGCAGGGACGGGCAACCGTGACCCTGCGTCGGAGAACCCACTTGATCAAACAGATTGTCACATTCAGTCCGTGCATAGGTCTTGCCGCTCCTGGAGGCCCCTTCTAGCCTCACTGGGAGCGCTCCCAGTCATTCAGAACACCCGTCCCTCGTGCACGACGTGGGTGAATCGTTTCATCCATGGTGCCGCGGACCACGCACGCCCTTGCCCCCCACCTCAAGGAGCCGCACATGTCCGTCCGAAGTCTGCGAAGAATCCGCGGGCCGGTCACGTTTTCGCTGGCGGCGTCGCTGGCCGCCGTCTCGCTGGTCACCCTTCCCGCGTCCAGCGCGAGCGCGGCCGTGATCGAGACGTCCGCGCCTTACCAACTGGTCCAGCGGACCCCTGGAACCGCCGCCGACCAGCAGTCCCAGCTCGCCGATTCGGCCCTGCAGATGGAGGACCTGAACCGGGGCCTGGTCTCGGTGCGTTCGGGCTCGAACAATCTGGTGTCCTGGCGGCTGTTGGGCACCGAGAGCTACGACACGGCGTTCAACGTGTACCGCAACGGCACGAAGGTGAACGGTTCGCCGGTCACCGACTCCACCAACTACCTGGACAACGGCGCCCCTTCGGATGCCTCGTACACCGTGCGCGCGGTGGTGAACGGCACGGAGCAGCCGGCTTCGGAGTCCTCGCTGCGTTTCACCGGCGGCAACTACCTGGACGTGCCGCTGTCTTCGCCGGGTTCGGGTTACACACCGGTGGAGGCGAGCCCGGGTGACGTGGACGGCGACGGGCAGTACGAGCTGATCGTCAAGTGGGACCCGAGCAACGCGAAGGACAACTCGCAGTCCGGCGTGACAGGCAACGTCTACATCGACGCCTACCGGCTGGGCGGCCAGCGGCTGTGGCGCATCGATCTCGGCCGCAACATCCGGGCCGGGGCGCACTACACCCAGTTCCAGGTGTACGACTACGACGGCGACGGCCGGGCCGAGGTGGCCATGAAGACGGCGGACGCCACGCGCGACGGCCGGGGCACGGTCATCGGCAACGCGGGCGCCGACCACCGCAACTCCAGCGGCTACATCCTGGCCGGACCCGAGTACCTGACCATGTTCAACGGTCTGACCGGCGCCGCGATGTCCACCGTCAACTACGACCCGCCGCGCGGCAACCTCTCCTCCTGGGGCGACAACTACGGCAACCGCGCGGACCGCTTCCTGGCCGGCACCGCGTACCTGGACGGAGAGCGCCCGTCCTTGATCATGGCCCGCGGCTACTACACCCGCGCGGTCATCGCCGCCTGGGACTTCCGCAACGGGCAGCTCGTCAAGCGCTGGACGTTCGACTCCAACGCCTCGGGCAACGGCGCCGCGTACGGCCAGGGCAACCACCAACTGTCCGTCGCCGACGTCGACGCCGACGGCCGCCAGGAAATCGTCTACGGCTCCGCGACCATCGACGACAACGGCCGCCTGATGTACGCCACGCGCTTCGGCCACGGCGACGCCCTGCACGTCGGCGACTTCGTGCCCAACCGCACCGGCCTGGAGGTCTTCTCCATCCACGAGTCGAGCAACCAGCCCGGCTCCGACCTGCACGACGCCCGCACCGGACAGGTCATCCACCGCACCCCCACCAGTGGCTCCGAGGGACCCGGCCGCGGCGTGGCCGGCGACATCTACGCCGGCAACGCGGGCGCCGAGTTCTGGGGCTCCGGACCGAACATGAGCAACCTGCGCAACTCCTCCGGCGGCAACGTCGGCCGCAACCCGTCCTCGGCGAACTTCCTCGCCTGGTGGGACGCCGACCCGGTGCGCGAACTGCTGAACGGCACGCAGATCGACAAGTACGGCACCGGCGGCGACACCCGGCTGCTCACCGGCAGCGGCGTGGCCTCCAGCAACGGCACCAAGTCCACCCCGGTGCTCTCGGGCGACCTTTTCGGCGACTGGCGCGAGGAAGTCATCTGGCGCCACTCCGGCAACAACGCCCTGCGCATCTACGCCACGTCCACCCCCACGACCACCAAACTGCACACCCTGGCCCACGACGCCCAGTACCGCACCGCCCTGGCCTGGCAGAACACCGCCTACAACCAGCCGCCCCACCCCAGCTACTTCCTCGGCGCCGGCATGACCCGCCCGCCGCAGCCCAACATCTACGTGCGCTGACGGCACCCCGCCGGCGCCCGGGAAAGGAACAACACCTCCAGACCGGCCGGGACAGCCCCCCGGTCGGCCTGGAGGTTTTCCCGGACCGACGACGAACGTGAAGGTGAACAAGGTGAGGACAACACCCGGCGACGGGCCCGGGCATGTCCCTGCTCGGCGCTGGGCAGGCGCTCGCGGACACCGCCCCGACCCAGCCGTACGCGGTAGGTGTGCGGCGGTGCGCCTGGACTCGCGGCAGCCGGCGGCTGACCATCTACGTCTGTTCCCCCGGCCACCGGGCCCTTGGCGGCAGGCCCGTCACCAACGCACCCGGCGCCGACGGAGTGTTCCCCATCTGCGAGCACACACGACTACGGCAGCAGCCCGCCACCGGCGCCGCCGGCAGCAGTGGTGGCCGCCTCGGCTACTCCGTAGGACCGAGGAGCAGCGTTGGTCCAGCAGGCCCAGAATCCCGGACCGGCGCGCGGCCGGAACCGGCCTGGGCAGGGGCGCGGACAGCTCCGCGGCGCCAGGCCCCTGCAACAGCGACGCTGTTCGCTGAGTACTCCACGCCAAGGTCTACTTCATTCCCGTGGTGGCGATTCCCTTGACGAGATAGCGCTGGCCGACGAGGAAGATGATGAAGACCGGGATCAGCGTGATGACGGACATCGCGAACAGTGATCCCCATGAGGCTCCGCTGGTGGCGTCGACGTAGTTGCGCAGTGCCACGGGCGCCGTCTGCAGTTCGGGTTTGGTCAGGTAGATCAACTGGCTCAGGAAGTCGTTCCACGTCCAGATGAAAGTGAAGATGGCGGTGGTGGCCAGGGCCGGCAACGAGATCGGCAGCAGGATGCGGAAGTAGATGCGCCAGTACCCTGCTCCGTCGATCTTGGCCGCCTCGTCCAGCTCGGTGGGAAGACCCCGGAAGAACTGGACCATCAGGAAGATGAAGAAGGCGTCCGTGGCCAGGAACTTGGGCACGATCAGCGGGAGGAACGTGTTGACCCACTCGATCTTCGAGAACATGACGTACTGCGGGATGATGAGCACGTAGACCGGCACCATGAGGGTCAGCATCATCATGCCGAAGAAGAAGGCCCGCCCGCGGAACTTCAGCCGCGCGAAGGCGTAGGCCGCCATGGAGCAGCTGACCAGGTTGCCGAGCAGGGCCCCCAGCACGACGATCGCCGAGTTCAGCAGGTACACCCCGAACGGGTGCGAGAGGGCGTTCCAGCCGTCGGTGTAGTGGCTGAAGTCGGTCTTCGTGGGCAGCAGTGAGGGGTCACGGAAGATCAGGGCGTCGGGTTTGATCGAGCTGGCGATCATCCACAACAGCGGGTAGACCATCACGAGCCCGAAGGCGATCAGCACGACGTGCTTGAGCGTGGCGCGTATGCGGGCCGCCCGCCTGTGTCGGTGCGCGGCAGGCGCGGGAGCGGGGGAAGGAGCCGGGGCTGCGGCCTTCAGGGGTGTCATCTCACTTACCGTCACCGTAGAACACCCATCTCTTGCTGAAGTAGAAGTTGATTGCGGTCAGGAAGCCGACGATCACCACGAGCAGCCATGCCATGGCCGAGGCGTAGCCCATGTGGAGCCGGCCGAAGCCCTCGTCGTACAGGTACAGCGAGTAGAAGAGGGTCGAGTCCGAGGGGCCTCCCGTCCCGCCGCTGACGACGAACGCCTGGGTGAAGGACTGGAAGGAGCTGATGACCTGGAGAACGAGGTTGAAGAAGATGATGGGGGTGAGCAGCGGCAGGGTGACGTGCCGGAACTGGTGTCGGCGGCCGGCGCCGTCGAGGGCGGCGGCTTCGTAGTACTGCTCGGGGATCTGCCGCAGGCCGGCCAGGAAGATCACCATTGAGGAGCCGAAGGTCCACACGTGCAGGACGACGAGGCTGTACAGCGCGGTGTCCGGGTTGGAGATCCAGCCGGGGCCTTGGATGCCGAAGAGTCCGAGGAACTTGTTCACCAGGCCTTCGGTGCCGAAGACCTGCCGCCACAGGATGCCCACCGCGACCGAGGAGCCCAGGAGCGACGGCAGGTAGTAGACGGACCGGTAGAACGCCAGCCCCTTGATGCCCCGGTTGAGGACCATCGCCAGGGCGAGGGCGACCGCCAGCAGCAACGGCACGCTGAGGACGACGTAGAGGAAGGTCACGCTCAGGGACTGACGCAATCGGGGGTCGTCGAGCATCTTGGCGTAGTTCTCGAAGCCCACCCACTGCGGAGAGCTCAGCAGGTTGTAGTCCGTCATCGAGAAGTACAGCGAGGCGACCATCGGACCGAGCGTGACGCCGGCCATGCCGACGAACCACGGCAGCAGGAAGACCCATGCGGTCCGTTCTTCTTTCCTGGCCGCCCGGCTCAGGGGTCTGCGAAGCACAGTCATCGTCCTCGGGTTCTTGGATCGGGTGCGGGGTTCAGGAGCCGCTGGGTGACGGTTCGGCGTGCTGTGCCGCGGCCAGGGGGCTGCGCACGACAGCGACGTCCGCCGCGTCGAGGACGAGGGTCTCCCCGGCCTCGATGCGGCGTCCGGTGATCAGGTCGGTGCCGGAGCGGTCGAGGGTGACCGTCGCCTTGTCCTGCCGGTGGTTCAGCAGGAACAGGTACGCGCTTGTGTCGGTCCGTCGCTCGGTGACCTCGACGCCCCGCGGTGCGGCGTGCACCGGTCGCACCCCGGCACGGTCCAGGACGTACCGCACCAGAGCCTCGAGGGCGTCGTCGTCCAGACGTGTGCCGATGTACACGGCACGGCCACGGCCGAGTTCGTGCTCGATCACCGCCGCCTTGCCGGAGAGATGGCTCTTCCGGTAGACGGCGAGCGGTCGGGCGGTTTCCGTTACCAGGTCGTCCTGCCACACCGAGGCGGTTGCGAAGAATCCGTTCAGCGCGGTCTTCTCGGCCGCCGCCCGGACCGGCACCGCGGCCTCCGCGGGCAGCGGAGAGAACTCCTGGACGTGCGCTCCGATGATCTCGCGCAGGGCGCCCGGGTATCCGCCTTCGACGATCCGGTCGTCCTCGTCGACGATCCCGGAGAAGTACGAGACGACGAGATGGCCCCCGTCCTCCACGAACTTCCGTACAGCCGTACTTTGCTGGCGTGTCATCAGGTACTGGTTGGGGACGACCAGGACGCGGTAGGGCGACAGGTCGTCGTCGAGGGTGACGACGTCCACGGCGACCTGGCTGTTCCACAGGGCCCGGTGGTGCCGGGCCACGATCTCGCGGTAGTCGAGGGCGTTGTCCGGGTGGGCGCAGCCTTCCACGGCCCACCAGTTCTGCCAGTCCCACACGATCGCGACCTGCGCGCCGGTCCGTGCCGTGACGACCTCGTCGATGGCCCGCAGCTCGTTGCCGAGCGCCTTGACCTCCTGCCAGGTCCGGGTGTTCTCACCTCCGTGCGGGAGCATCGCCGAATGAAACTTCTCCTGGCCCTGGGGTGAGGCCCTCCACTGGAAGAACATCACCGCGTCGGAGCCGTGCGCGACGGCCTGGTAGGAGCCCAGGCGCATCCGGCCGGGCTGCTTGACCTGGTTGGTCTTCCACTGGCTCACCGCGCCGGCCGCCTGTTCCATCAGCATCCAGGGCCGGCCGTTGCCGAGCGAGCGCATCAGGTCGTACTGGAAGGCGGCGACGGCCATCGAGTGGGGCTTGCCCGGGTCGGGGTAGCAGTCGAAGGCGACGACGTCGAGTTCCTTCGCCCACCGGTGGCTGTCGGTCAGCCGGCAGCCGAAGAAGTTGGTGGTCGCCGGCACATCGGGGGTGATCGCGTGGAGCAGGTCACGCTCCTGCGTGACCAGTTCCAGCAGGTTGTCGGAGGTGAAGCGGGAGAAGTCCAGCTCACGGGAGGGGTTGACCCAGCCGCGCACGGGCTGGGGCAGGTGCACCTGGGACCAGTCGCCGTAGCGCTGGCTCCAGAATGCCGTGCCCCACCGGCGATTGAGCTCGTCCAGCGTGCCGTACCGCTGCCGCAGCCACGCGCGGAAGCGGTCGTCGCACCGGTCGCAGAAGCAGTCGGAGTGGTACTCGTTGCCGATGTGCCACATGGCCAGAGCGGGATGCTTGCCGTACCGCTCGGCCAGCTTGGTGGCGATGCGCCGGCTGCGGTCCCGGTAGACCGGGGAGGACGGGCAGAAGTGCCCCCGGCTCCCGATGCCGTGCCGCACCCCCTGCCGGTCGACCGACAGGATCTCGGGGAAGTCCGTGGCGAGCCACGGCGGCGGTGCGGCGTTCGGGGTCGCGAGGTTGACATGGATGCCGTTCGCCCACAGCAGGTCCATGATCTCGTCGAGCCACGAGAAGTCGAACCGGCCGTCGGCCGGCTCCAGCACGGACCAGGAGAAGATGCCCAGGCTCACGAGCCGCACTCCTGCGGCTCGCATGAGCCGGACGTCCTCCTGCCACACCTCCCTCGGCCACTGCTCCGGGTTGTAGTCCCCGCCGTAGACGACTCCCGGCAGTCGACTGCGAAAGGTGCTCATGCGCGGATCGTTCGTGCGCGGATCGGACACAGCGGGGATTCCTTCCAGAAGCGTTACTACATGTGGCAGCTCAGAGCTGGGACTTGATCTCGGAGATGAACTTCTTGGCCGCCGCCTTCGGCGACAGACGGTCGAACAGCACGTCCTCGTTGAGACGCTGGAAGATCTCCGGGACCGCGGGACCGGCCTTCGCGTTGGGGAGGTGCACCGCGGTCGGCTTCAGGGCGTTGGCACGACGCAGGTAGTCGGCGATCCGCTTCTCCGCGGGGGACAACTCGGGCGTGATCGCCTTGAGCACGTCAGGGTTGACGGGAACACCGCGGTCGAACTTCCCGATCTTGCCCACCTCGGGAGAGTTGACCAGGAAGTCCAGCAGCTGCGCGGCCTCCTTGGGGTGCTCCGTCCGCGCCGAGGCCCCGTAGAAGACGCCCGGCTTGGTGTAGGCGCCGACCTGGGCGGCACCGTCCTCGCCGGGGAAGAGCAGCAGCTTGGTCTCACGCCCGCTGGCGGCCTCCAGCGCGCCGAGCTGGGTGACGGACATCTCCGTCATGGCCGCCTTGTGCTGGGCGACCAGGTTCTGCTCGATACCGGCTCCTGAGGCCAGGGCCTCGACCGCTGCCTCGGGGCTGGTCGAGCCACCGCTGTCACGCAGCTTGACGACCCACTCCCAGTAGCCGGCCATGGTCTTCTCGGTGAAACCGATCTGGCTGCCGTCCTTGGTCCAGTAGTCCTCACCGTGCTGCCGCAGCCACGGGCCCACCATGTTGGGGTAGAGAGGCATCACACTGCCGACCAGCTTCGACTTCGACTTGGCGACGGCGGTGGCGGTCTTCACGTAGTCGTCCCACGACCACTTGGTGTCGTCCGGAATGGGCACACCGGCCTTCTTGAACGCCGCCGGATCCACGGCGACACCGAACGCGCTGTCGCCGGCCGGGACACCGTAGAGGCCGCCCTTCACGGTCGTCATCGCCATCGAGTTCGGGGGCAGCTTGTCCGTGTTCAGCACGTCCTTGACCTTCTTCAGGTCCATCAGCTGCCCGTTGTCGATGTACGAGTACATGAACGGGTCCGTGATCTGCAGGACATCGGGCATGTCATTGGCGGCCGCGCTGGTCGACAGCTTCTTCCAGTAGTCGTCCCAGTTGGAGTACTCGGGCTGGACGTCGATGTTCGGGTGCTTCTTCTCGAACTCCGCGATCATCTGCTTGGTCTGCTCGTGCCGGACGTCCGACCCCCACCAGTTGAACCGGATGACGGTCTTGCCGCCCTCGCTGCCGGAGGAGTCCGCGGCGCAGCCCGCGGACAGGACCAGGGCGAAGACCGAACAGGTCAGCCCGACCGCACGAAGTCTTGTGCGTCTGCTCGGACGGGACGAGTGGTTCATGGTGGGGCTCCTCTGCTGCCATCACTGGGCGGTGTGCCCAGACGGGGGAAACGTCGTCTCAGGAAGCCGGCGTAGGACACCGGCTGTCTCGCCGCGTGGCGGCCAACTGCACAACTCGGCTGCTTTGCGGGCCGCGAAAGTTACCTGCGATCCGCGTGCTGACAGCCGGCCCGGCTCGTCGAATCCGGGTGGGCTGCAGCGGCTATGGAAGGGGTTCTTGTGAACGTACGCTGGAACCTTGGGTCGGTGTGCCGAGCTGATCCGCGGGTTGACCGCGAGCATCGGGCCGAGTTGGGGGTTGTGTGCGTCAGCAATAGTGAACGTTCACACGATGAGCGTAATAAGCGGCCATATCTCGGTCAAGGGTTCCGTACATAACACTTGGGTACTTGGTGAGACTTCACCGGTTCCGGGCCGGTACGGAAGCGGAACGGACCGCGCGGGAACAGGCCGGGTCAGCGCGCTCCGCCCGGTGCGGACGGGTTTCGGGTGCTCCCGTCCGCTCGAATGCCCCTTGCACGACGGCTGGTTGGTGGGGCCGACGGGCTAAAGGGTGTGGTTCGTCCTCGCCGGTCCGGACGACTCGCGCAGCACGAGGCGGCAGTCGAGGTCCAGATGCAGTTCCGGCTCGGTCTCCTCGCGGATGCGGGCGAGCAGAGCCTGCATGGCCCGCCGGCCCATGGCCTCGCGGTCGAGATCCACGGTGGAGATGGATGGATTGAAGTACGCGGTGAACTCCTGGTTGTCCCAGCCGAAGACACTCACGTCCTCCGGGACCCGCCACCCGCGGTCCTGGAAGCCACGGATCACGCCCATGGCGACGTCGTCGTTGGCGGCGAGGACCGCGGTGACACCGGAGTCCGCCGACAGGCCCTGGGCCGCGTCGTATCCGGACCGCACGGACCAGTCACCGTCGATGACGGCGTAGTTCTCCAGGCCCCGCTCGGCGACCGTCCGCAGGTAGACCTCGCGTCGCTTGCGTGCCGACATCCAGTCCGTGCTGCCGGCGACATGGACGAAACGCCGATGGCCCAGGGAGACGAGGTGATCGATGATCATGGCGGCCGGCTCGCCGTCAGCCGTGATCCCGTGGGACCGCATCTGGTCGTCGTACTCACCTATGACGACGGTCGGAGTATGGTCCAGCCCCAGCTTTTCCAAGTCACCGATGGGGGTGAAGGTCAGCACTCCGTCTGCCTGACCGGAGTCGAGCAGGGAGCGGACGCGGTCGCCCCTGACCCGTTCGTCGCCCTCCAGGCCGACGATGTCCAGCTGGTAGCCGGCCGCCTGTGCCTCGGAGGACGCTCCCCGCAGGATCTGCGAGGGCACGAAGGTCGTCATGGCCGGCAGGACCACGGTGACACGGTTGGACTTGCGGGTGCGCATCGACCGCGCCACCAGGTTGGGCCGGTAGTCGAGGGCGGCCACGGCCTGCTCGATGCGGGCCACCGTCTGCGGCTTCATGCCACCGTTGCCCCGCAGAAAGCGCGAGACGGTCTGATGCGACACCCCCGCGTGCGCCGCGACGTCGAGGATGGTGGGACGCTTTCTGGACGGCGGCTTCGGCCGTTTCACGTCCCGCTCCGCTCTCTCCGGTCCCGTGTCCGCGTCCACCGTGCCGCCCCCCGCCGCATCTCCACGCCCCGCACGCCCATCGGTACTGTACTGCCGAGTTCTCCATGGCAGGCCGGGTCCCTTCCTCTTGCCGTCTCGCCGGACCCGAGCGCATGGGCCGGTCGAGCTCGGCTGCCCCGCGGATCGTCCGGCCTGGCCGGCCGCATGGTCCCTGTCCGGGCCGTGCGGCCGGCCGCCGGATCCGCCGTCACCTGGCGGCTCGCGTTCCTCATGTCAGACCTGCACGGTCCAGTGCTGGTTCGTGTGCGACTCGTCGTTCCAGCACGTGTACTGCAGCAGCCGGGCGCCGTCCGTCGTGAGGGCCCGGTCCACGTCGAGGCACTTGCCGGAGTGACGGGCGATGATCTCGACGTAGCCGGTGCCGGTGTCGCTCAGCCGCCACTGCTGACTGGTGCGGCCGTCGCAGGTCTGCTGGACGATCGCGGCCGAGTTCGCCGTGGAGGAGCCGGCCACGTCCAGGCACAGTCCCGAGTGCCGGGAGAGGATCTGGTAGTAGCCCCCGCCGACGTCGTGCAGCTGCCACCGCTGGTCGCCGCCGCCCGAGCAGCCGGCCTGTTCGATCGCGGCGCCGGCCGTGGTCGAGGAGCCGACCGCCTCGGCGCACTTGCCGGAGTGCCGCGCCTTGAGCGTCGTCGTGTCGGCCAGCTGGGACAGTGTCGATGTGAGGACGGGCACGTAGAAGTCGGTGATGCCTGCGATGTTCGGGTGCGTCCCGGTGCCGCCACTGCCCGGGAAGGTGTTGACGAGGTTGTCGAACGTGTACGCCACCCGCTGGGCGTCAACACGCGTGTCGAGGGTCGCGTCCGCGAAGACGTCGGCCACCGCGATGCCCCACTTCTGTGCGGCTTGCAGGTACACCTGGCGCAGGGCGAGTTGGGTGTCCCAGTCCCGCGAGCCCATTTTGTGGGCGGCCACGTACACGAGCTGGGCGGACGGCCACTTCTGCCGCATCGTGCGGATGGTGGTTTCGAGCGTTCCGGCGTACGTGCCGGTGTCGAACGTGGCGGGGTCCTGGGAGGCGCTGACGGTGCCGACCGTGTAGGTGTGGTTGGTGTAGATCTCGCCGGCGTCGTTCGTGCCGCCGTCGAAGACGACGAAGTCGGGCGCCTGCGCGTTGGCGTTCTGCACCTGGGTGAGGATCTGGTTGCTGGTCGGGCCCACGGTCGCACCGTTCACCGCGTACTTCGTCAGCGTCATGCCTTCACGTTCGGCGAGGAAGTTCATGAAGCTGCGGGAGTACTTGTGCCCCCAGACGATGCTGTCACCGAAGGCGTAGACAGACGAGCCGGTGAGGGATCCGTAAGCGGGGTTCACGGGGCGGGTCAGGCGGAAGTTGTCGATGGACTGCACACCGGTGCCGTAGTAGTTGCAGGCGACGAACTTCGCCAGGTTGGTCCCCGTGATGGTTTTCGTGCCGGAGGCCAGCACGATCGGCGCGGCCTCCTTGCTGGTGATCGTGTACTGGACCTTCTGGAGGGTGAAGTCCATGTGCAGATCGACCGTGTACCACTTGGTCCGGTCAAAGCTGATCTTGGTCCAGGTGGGATTGAGTGAGTCCGGAGCGGAGGTGGAGTCCGAGTCGGGCCCGGTCACGGCGTAGCGGAGTTCCGCTGCGGTCGCGGCCAGCCCGAAGACGAGGTGCCCGGCGTTGTCGCGCAGTTCCAGACCGGTCTTCATCCCGGTGCTGGTGATGGCCGTCTTCCAGTCGAACCGCAGGTCCAGCGTCTTCTCCTGGGTGATCGACGACGCGAACGGCTTCACGGACGTCGTGTAGTTGCCCATGCCCTTCGTGACCTCCAGTACGCCGTTGCCGATGGCGGCCCCGACCGGGAAACCGAAGTTCGCGGGGTTCGTCTGAGCGTCGAACGTCTCGTTGATGAACGCCGCGCCGGGGGTTTCGGCGGCGGAGGCGGCCGGAGCTGTGAGGAAGGCCGCGAGGAGCAGGATGCCGGCGGCCAGGGAGCCGGCCCATCTTCGGGGCCGACAGCCCGTTCTGCGCATGACCGTATTCATGTGATCTCCCTTGATCTCTGGTGATGCCGACCGGTGCCCGGCGGGGAGGAAGGGGGCCCCGGCCGCGGCTCGGCCCGAGGGCCGCACAGAAAAGCCACGGAGTACCGGGAAGGATGAGGTGTCCGACAACAGCAGGGGCAACGTAGTGATCGTTCACCTGAGCGGTCAAGATGTCTGCGGGTGATCGTTCACTTCATGGGGCCCACCGGGCCGACCGGAGCCGATTTGCTCTGGACTGCGACGAAACTCTCCCCGTTCACACCATTGACACACAAGCGTTTCAGCCAGTCTTATGTGCGCCATCGTTGGTTTCGGCCACCATCTGATCGCCAGGGCCCCGCCATCGCCTGTCGGCTCGATCGCGCTGCGCCCGACACCCCCGCCTCGAAGGTTCCTGACGGCGCCGTCGACCCCTCAATTGTGATCGTTCACCATCTGGCAGAAGTTCACCCGACACGGAGGTAGTCCACATGAAGTCGAACACCGGCTCCTGGTCACGCCGCAGATTCCTCGCCACGAGCGGGGCGGCGGCCCTCGGGAGCATGGCGCTGAACCTCGTCGGCGGCCTCCCGCGGGCCGCCGCGGCCGGCGGCGTGGTGTCCTACGTCGACACCACGAGGTCCACGTACGACAAGATCGCCCTGATGGTCGACGGGAAGCCCTTCTACCACAGTGGCGTCCAGTTCCGGTACGAGAAGCACAAGTACACGTACGGCTGGACGGACGCCCAGCTGAAGCCGGTGCTCGAGATGATCCGCGACGACGGGTTCACCGTGGTGAACATCCCGATCTGGTGGTCGAAGATCGAGCCCTCGAAGGACACCTTCGACTGGACCGACATCGACAAGTACCTGGCCTGGTGCGGGGAGTACGGTCTGAAGCTGGAACTGCTGTGGTTCAGCCATGAATCGACCGGTGCGTCCATCGCGGCCCGGATGCCGGCCTACGTGATGAACGACTACCAGTTCGTGGTGAGGTCCGACGGCACCAGGCTGACCCTGAACGGCAACCCCCTCCTGGACAAGACCGATCCGAACCTGCTCGCCAGGGAGAAGTTCGTGCTCGGCCAGCTCATGAGCCACCTCGCCTCCGCCGACACCGCGCACACCGTCGTCGGCATCCAGGTGCTGAACGAACCGAACGTGTCGAAGCAGCAGGGCGGCTCGGCCATCGACCGGAGCTACAGCACGTACAGCACCAACCTGTGGAACAGCGGCGGATACACCGACGCGACGAAGTTCCGCAAGGACGTGCTGCTCAACTACCTGACCCAGCTGGGACAGGTGATCAAGCAGTCGGACTACTCGGTGTACACCAGGACCAACCTCGCAGGCAGCGCGGACACGGTGCCGGTCGCCGAGAACGAGGCCCTCAGGGCCCAGGGGACGGCGACCATCGACTTCTTCGGGAAGGACCCGTACACCACGGGCCTCGACACGCTCTACAACTACGGGAGGGACGCCGTCTGGGCCCAGGGGAAGAACTTCCCCATGATCATGGAGAACTTCGGAGGATCCGCGGCGGCGGACGTCGAGAAGTTCAACGCCATCGCCGGCAACACCGCCCACAATCTGTACGCCGCCCTGGACCCGGACTCCAGCACGGGCAGCAGCAGCCACGGCCTGTACGACTTCAACCCCACCACCAAGGTCGTCACCCGCAAGGCCGTCTCGGACAAGGTCGCCCGGCTCAACCACGTGCTGAACAAGATCCACCGGGACCTCGCCAGCAAGCGTCCGGTGGAACGCGGCGGAACCGACCTGCAGACCTTCAACCGGAGCGCGACCGCCGACACCACCGCCACCAAGCCCGTGGGCGGCGTCAACATCACGTTTACGACATCGAGCGGTGCGCAGGCATTCGGCGTCAGGCGCGGTGCGGCCGAGTTCGCCTTCACCACCACGACCCAGGCCACGTTCACACTGCCGGGAACCATCGGCGTCGTACGGTCCGTCGAAACCGGCCAGTACGACGCGAACGACAACTGGGTGAAGTCCGGGACCAAGGCGTACAGCACGGTGTCCGGGGACACCGTCGTCGCCCTGGCGGCCGGCGAATGCGTGCGGGTCGCCTACCTCGTCAGCGGCGCGCGGTACAAGCTGAGGAACACGTCCTCGGGCAAGTACCTCGACACCGATGCGAACGGTGCGGTCATTCTCGCGGCCGCGACCACCTACGACGACCAGGACTGGATCGTCGCCAAGGACTCGTCCGGGTCCTGGACCATCAAGAACGTGCGGACGGGACGCTTCTATCTGGAAGCCGACGCCACCGCCAACAACGTCATCTGGAACACCGGCACCGTTTCGGACGCCTCGCTCTGGAACCTGGAAGGGGTCGCGGCAGGCGGGCTCCGCGTCAGGAACACCCACACGGGAAGGGCCTACCTGTACGGGAACTCCGCGGGCGAGGCGAAGTGGAACACCGGGACGCAGGACGCGAACACGGTCTGGGAGTTCCAGCCGAAGTAGCCGCCCGCGCCGTCCCTTCTCCCGCGAGGCCGGAAAGACGGTCCACGCGGGGAGGGCGGCGCAGGGTGCCCGTGTAATGATTGCTGCATGACTCAGGCCGACGTGTTGCGGGCTCTGGATGCCAGGGCCGCCGGCCAGTGGGGTCTGGTGACCACCGCACAGGCGAAGCTGGACGGCGTGCAGGGCGTCCAGCTCCTGCGGCTGGAGCGGTCCGGGGCGCTGGAGAGTGTGGGCCACGGGGTGTACCGACTGGCCGCCTCTCCCCCGCCGGAGCACCTCAGGATCAAGGTCGCGTGGCTGCGGCTGGATCCCGGAACCCCGGCGCGGGACCGCCCTGCCTACGGCCCAGGGGCGGGCGTCGTCTCCCACACCTCCGCGTGTGCGATGCACGGCCTGGGCGGCCGGCCCGCCGACTTCGTGGAGCTGACGGTCTCGTCACGCCGTACCACGCGTGACGAGACCGTCGTGCTGCACCGCGCGGCCACGGACGCCGAGGACATCACCGTCGTCGACGGGCTGCCCGTCACCACCGTGCCACGTACCGTCGTCGACCTGCTGGAAGACCGTGCCGACGCGGCCCGCACGGGCGCGTTCGTCGCCGAAGCCGCCGCCCGTGGCCTGGTGCGCGTCGACGACCTCGCGCCACGGGTCGCGGGCTTCGCCGGTGACTACGGGTTGCCCGCGCAGGCGTCCGGCGCGGAGCTGCTGGAGTTTCTGTGCGAGCAGGCGGGGCGTCCTCTCCCGGCACGGAAGGCCGGTCGATCCACCGCGAAAGCCGCCGGCCCGGGGGCGGCCTCCACCCCGGAGAGGAAACGGCCGACCATATGGGAGGTCGCCAAGCGGGCCGGCGTGTCGCACCAGACCGTGTCCCGGTTCCTGAAGAACGACAGCGGCATGAAGCCGACGACGCGAGCGAGGATCGAGCGCGCCGTCGCCGAGCTGGACTACCGGCCCAACCTCATGGCGCGGTCGATGCGCACACAGCGGTCCCACCGGATCACCATCGTGCTGCCCGAGTTGAGCGGCTTCGTTCCGATTCCTCTGCTAAGGGGCGCCTCGACCGCGGCGCACGAGGCCGGGTACATGACCGACGTCGTCGGGCTGGAGGGCGGCGAGTCGCGGCGCGCCCGCAGCGTGCTGTCCCTGCTGGAGACCCGGCAGGCGGACGGGGTGCTGTCCCTGGTGCCGCTCGGGGACCTCGCCGGTGGCCAGGGCTCCGGGCAGCGGCCCGTGGTGGTGCTGGGCGAGTACGACGACAACCTCCAGTCCCGGGGACGGCTGGCCGACGGACGGCCCGCCGAGGAGATCCTGCGTCACCTCGCCGGCCAGGGACACCGCCGGTTCCTCCACGTCGCCGGCTCGCAGGACTGGGCCTCGGCACGCAACCGGCGGGCGGTCTACGTGGAGGCGGTCGAGCGACTGGGCCTCACGTCCTACGGCGTCGTCGACGGGGACTGGTCCGTGCGCTCCGGCTACGAGGCCGCACGTGACCTGCCGGCCGACTCCGGCGTCACGGCCGTGCTGGCCGCCAACGACTACGTCGCCCTGGGGGTACTCCGCGGCTTCCAGGACCGCGGCACGCGGGTGCCCGAGGAGATGAGCGTCTTCGGCTGGGACGACGAGGAGTTCACCCGGTACTTCTCGCCGAGCATCTCGACGGTGCACATCAACAAGGAAGAAGTAGGCCGCCGGTCGATGCTGTCGCTGCTCGCGCTTCTGCGCGGCGAGCCCGCGCCGGAGTCCGAGGTCGAGGATCTGTTCCACCTCGTGCCGCGTGGGTCGAGCGGCCCGGCCCCCGGCTGAGCCGGACGGCGTTCCCGCTGGGGTGTCAACGCAAAAAGTGAACGATCACAGAGAAACTCTTGACCACAAAGGTGACCGTTCACTACGTTCATGCTGCCGCCGTTACATCGGCGCGAGCCGAGTTCGTCCGACGGAGCCGTTCCCCTCGACCGCACGGCCATGCGTGCACGTCCTGGGCTGAGCAGGTCGAACCCACCTTCTCCGTAAGCGGTGTGACGCCCCCCGTGCCGTGCCCAGGCACCGCCCGAGCTTCCACGAGAGAGCCACATGACTGAGTACAGCCAGCCCGTGCAGGTGGCGATCGTCGGCGCCGGAAACATCGCCGACGGTTGCCACATGCCCGCCGTCCAGGCCCAGAGCGGCGAGGCGGCCGTCACCGCCGTCGTCGACGTCGACCTGCGGCGCGCCGAGGCCTTCGCCGCCCGCTGGGGCATTCCCGCTGCCTACGACAGCCTCAACCACATGCTGCGGGAGCAGCACCCGGACCTGGTCATCGTCTGCACGCCCCCGATCGCCCACGGCGAAGCCATCACCGCCTGTCTGGACGCCGGCGCGTCGGTGTGGTGCGAGAAGCCTCCCACCCTCTCGGTGGCCGAGTACGACGCCGTCGCCGCCCACGAGCGCGAGGGCGGCCCGTACGTCTCCTACGTCTTCCAGCACCGTTTCGGGTCCGCCGCCCGAGCCCTGCGGGAGCACATCCGCGCCGGCAGCCTCGGCGCGCCCCTGGTCGGCGTCTGCCACACCCTGTGGTACCGGGACGACGCCTACTTCGGCGTCCCCTGGCGCGGCAAGTGGGAGACCGAGGGCGGCGGTCCCACCATGGGCCACGGCATCCACCAGATGGACCTCATGCTGGCCCTGATGGGCGAATGGACCGAAGTCCGCGCCGCCATGGGCACGTTGGCGCGGAACGTGGAGACCGAGGACGTCTCCATGGCGATGGTCCGCTTCGCCAATGGCGCCATGGTGTCCATGGTCAACAGCCTGCTATCCCCCCGCGAGACCAGCTACCTGCGCTTCGACTTCCCCGAGGCCACGGTCGAGCTGTCCCACCTCTACGGCTACGACAACTCCCACTGGACGTGGACCCCCGCACCCCACCGGGCCGAGGCCACGGCTGCCGAGCTCGGGGCACCGCTCGACGACGAGGCCAGCTCGCACGCCGCGCAACTGCGCCTGCTCCTGCGGTCCCTGCGCGCCGGACAACGCCCCGAGGCCAGCGGCGACGACGGCCGCCGCGTCCTGGCCTTCATCGCCGCCCTGTACGAGTCGGCGACGACCGGACGCCCCGTCACCCCGGACATGATCACCTCGGACAACCCCTTCTACCACTCCATGAACGGCCGCCTCCGCGCCGCCCAGGACAACGCCGACAAGGAGAAGACCAGTGTCTGACACTCACTTCCGGATCGAGCACGACGAGGGCGGGACCGAGTTCGTGGTGTCGGCCGCGGGCACGGACCTCGCCACATACGTCTACCGGCCGGACAGTCCTGTCGAGGAATCCCCCAAGCCGTATCTCTACCCGCTGAAGACCCTCTCCGGTGCGCCCGTGGGCGTCTACCGGCCCTGGGACCACCGCTGGCACAAGGGCCTGCAGATGACCTGGTCCCATCTGTCCGGCGACAACTTCTGGGGCGGGCCCACCTTCGAACAGGGCGCGCCCGGCCACGGCTATGTCTGGCGTGAGAACCACGGCCAGCAGGTGCACCGCGCCTTCGACCGGCAGGACGACAGCGGCAGCGAGGTGTCGGTCGTCCAGGCCCTGGACTGGTTCGGCTCCAGCGACGAGGTGTGGATCGGCGAGACCCGCACCCTTCGCTTCCACAGCGCCGACACCGGCGAAGGCGTCTGGGCGCTTGACTTCACCACCGGCCTGACCAACGTTCACCACGAGCCCCTGGAACTGGGCAGCCCCACCACACACGGCCGTCCCAACGCCGGCTACACAGGGCTGTTCTGGCGCGGGCCCCGGGCCTGGACCGGCGCGGACGTCATCTCAGACGGAGGCCATGAAGGCGACGCCGTCATGGGCACCCAAGGCGCCTGGGCGGCCATCACCGGCGAGCACGACGAGATCGACGGCGGTGCCACGGTCCTCGCCTACGCCGGCACCACCACGGCCGCCGTCCCGCTGAAGTGGTTCGCCCGCAGCAGTTCCTTCGCCTGCCTCAACCCGTCGCCCGCCTTCGACACCGAGATCAAGCTCGAGCCCGGTGAGACCCTGTCCCTGAGCCACCGCTTCGTGTTCATCGACCGCCTGGTGGACCGCCGTGAACTGGAGCCGATCGCCCAGAGGTTCGCGCCGTGACCGCCCTGCCCGACTTCCCCGGGGCCGTGGGACTGAGCCAGCTCCAGGTGTACCCCTGGCCCACGGCGGACGACGAACACGGCGGCTCGCCCCACATGCACCTCGTCTGCTCGGAGTGCTACGTCGTCGTCAGCGGCCGCGGCCGGCTGGAGACCCTCAACTACACGGGCCACACTACGACCGAGCTGCACCCTGGAGACACGGTCTGGTTCACCCCGGGCACGATCCACCGCGCCATCAACGACGAGGACCTGCGCGTGATCGTCGTCATGCAGAACAGCGGCCTTCCTGAGGCGGGCGACGCGGTCATGACCTTCCCGCCCGCGTACCTCTCCCCCGAGACCTATCCGGGCGCGGCCTCGCTCCTCGACGCCGACGGGACCCCCGACCCCGAGCGCGCCCAGGTACGCAGGGACCTGGCCATCGAGGGGTTCAGGGAACTGACGCGTCAGTGGCGGCGCGGCAACCGCTCGGCCTACGAGGACTTCTGCGCGGCAGCCCTGCGGCTCGTCCAGCCACGCCTGGACGCCTGGGAGAAGACGGTCGACGACGGTGCGCTGGCCGCCGCACAGGCGGCGCTGCGGCAGATCGATTCGCTGCGCAACGGCGACCTCAACCACCTGTACAAGGCGACCGTCTCACGTATCGCCCAACCGCCCCGGCAGACCCTGGGCATGTGCGGTTTCCTACGCGCCTACGACCCGGCCCGCCGGGCCGGCACATCGGCCGAGCCTCAGTGACGCCCCACCACCCGAACGTGCCCGAACGGCTGCTGATCTGCCCGGGTTCGAACCAAGGACAGTGTTTCGCATGAGTTCGATGCTGCCGGAAAGCGGTAGGAGCGCCGACGCGGCGACCACCCCGATCTTGTCGGGGATGTACCCCGATCCATCGGTGTGCCGGGTCGGCGAGGACTACTTCCTGGCGAATTCGTCGTTCGAGTACAGCCCCGGCGTCCCGCTCTGGCATTCCCGGGACCTGGTGTCCTGGCGTCAGATCGGCAACGCCCTCACGAGGGACGATCAGTTCCCCGCGGGCCGGTCGCCGTCGAGTCGGGGCATCTACGCCCCGACGCTGCGCCATCACGAGGGACGATTCTGGCTGATCACCACGAACATCGACGATGCTCGCGGTGGTCACCAGATCTACCACGCGACAGACCCGGCCGGGCCGTGGTCGGCGCCGGTGTGCCTGACCGAACTCGACGGCATCGACCCGGACATGGCCTGGGACGATGAGGGAACCTGCCTGGTCACCTACTGCTCGTGGTCGGAGACCGAGATCGGCATCAGGCAGGTCGCGGTCGATCCGGAGCAGGGCGTGCTCCTCGAACAGCCGCGGTGGATCTGGCACGGTACCGGCCTGGCCCATTCCGAGGGGCCGCACCTGTACCGGCGCGGCGACTGGTGGTACCTGGTCATCGCCGAAGGCGGCACCGACCGGGGCCACGTGGTGTCGGTCGCACGCTCACGCAGTCCCCGAGGGCCGTTCGAAGCCGCCCCGCACAATCCGGTCTTCAGCCACCGCAGCACGGCTCATCCCGTCCAGAACGTCGGTCATGCCGATCTTGTCGAGCGCCCCGACGGGACGTGGGCGGCGGTGTACCTCGGCACACGGCCGCGAGGCCGCAGCCCGCGCTTCCACGTCAACGGGCGTGAGACGTTCCTCGCCGGGGTCTCCTGGGTGGCGGACTGGCCATACTTCGAGCCGGCGAGCCTGCGCGTCCCCACCGGACAGCGGGACTTCGAGGACGACTTCTCCGCGCCCGGACTCCATCTCAGGTGGGTTTCGCCAGGAGAGCGGCCCGACCGGTTCGTCCGCAGCGTGCCGGGAGGGGTGGTCGTGGGTCACGCGCCGAGCGCGACCGGTGAGCCCTCGGGCCTGTTCACCCGGGTCGGCGGAGACCACTGGGCGGCCGACTTCCTCATCGATCCGGGGGATGGTGCGTTCACCGTCGCACTGCGGCTCGATGGTGCTCATTGGTACGGGCTGCGCGTCGCCGACGGCGAGGTCACTGCCGTCGCACGGATCGGACAGGTCCGGACAGTTCTCGGCTCCCGCCCCCTGCCCGGCTCCCCTGTCACCCTCCGCATCCGATCCACGCAGCCGACCTGGAACGGACCGGACGACATCGAACTGGGCATCGGTCACGGAACCGGCACCGATGTCCTCGCCCGCCTGGACGGACGCTATCTCTCCACCGAAGTGGCGGGCGGGTTCACCGGGCGCTTGGTCGGAGTGTGGGCCGAGTCGCGGGAGGTCCTCGTCCGCCGGGTCCGGTTCGCCGAACAGCGCGCGTAACGGCCCGTGACGGACGTACTCCCTTCCCCGGGCTCTGCCTCATGAGGCGCTTTCCCGACTCGGGATCCGGATCCGCCATGGCCCAGGTGTGCCATGGCGGCGAGGACGCCGCGCAGGCACCACCCCGGAGACCATGGACGTGGTGCGCATGGTGCTGACCGGCCGGGTCCAGCGGGAGCTGGTCGGCCACATCAACACCCACGGCCCCCTCGCGGTGGGGATGACGGGCGAGGACGCGCACACCATGACGGCCGTACGGCGGCCGGCCTGGGTGGACGGCCGGGCGGTGGACATCGGTCTGGTCGGCGATGTCGTCGACGTGAATCCGCGCGCGGTGCGCACGCTCCTGGAGCAGGGGCACATCCCCGTGGTCTCCCCCGTGGCCCGCGGTGAGGACGCACAGGTCTACAACGTGAACGCCGATCTGGCGGCGTCGGCCCTGGCCGTGGCCCTCGACGCCGCCCGCCTGGTGGTGCTCACCGACGTGGCGGGCCTGTATGCCGACTGGCCGCACAGCACCGAGGTGATCGAGCAGCTGACAGCCGACGAACTCGCCGCCTTGCTACCGGGGTTGGCGGCCGGGATGCTGCCGAAGATGGAGGGCTGTCTGCGAGCGTACGCGGCGGCGTGCACAGGGCGCACGTGCTCGACGGCCGTGTACCGCACGCACTGCTGCGGGGTGTCCTGGGCCGGAACAGCCCCGGCACCATGGTTCTGCCGGAGCACCACTCCGACGTCCCGTGCGCCGGGGCGAGTTCCGCCTGAGGATCCGACGCCGTCACAGGGTTCGCGCGAGGATGCGCGCGTTGCGGCGCGGGTCCAGGGAGGTCGCCCAGGCCGGAGGCGCGAGGCGCACGCCGGCCGGGGCGAACCCGTGCCGCAGGAAGAGGCTGCCGCTGCCGACCGTCGCGGTGAACAAGGAACCCACCGACTGGGCGCGCGCCCTGGCCACCGCGGCACGCAGCAGCCGGCCTCCCAGTCCGCTGCCCTGCCGGTGCCGGGCCACGCAGAAGTTGTAGAGAACGCCCGCGGAACCGCGACTCCCCTCCGCGCCGGCCGCGTGTACGCGCAGGGCCAGGCAGCCCTCCAGGACGCCGTCGGATCCCTCGGCCACGACGAAGTCGGTCACGTGGGCGCCATAGAGCGAGGCCGGTCGTCGGCGTAACGCCCCCGAATGCACGAAGGGCTGGGACAACGAGGCGAGTGCGGCGGCGTCCTCGGGGCGGGCGGGGCGTACGACGGAGGTTGCCGTGAGAGGAGCACGCGGCAACGGCGATGCGGTGCGCGGCGTAGCCGTGTTCAAGACTTCCCTTCCCCGCTTTCGAGTCCGCCGTCGCGTCGATCGCGACCGTCGACGTACGTCGCGACCACCTCGATGTCGCCGATGCGGGAGGTGCCGACGCGCCGCGGATCGTCGCCGAGCACGACCAGGTCGGCGCGCTTGCCCGGGGTGAGGCTGCCGATGCTGTCCTCCCAGTGGCAGGCGTAGGCACCGGCGACGGTGTAGGCGCGCAGCGCCTCGTCCACGGTGATCGCCTCGTCCGGGCCGATCACCTGGCCGGACTCGGAGGCGCGCTCGACCATGAACTGGACGGCCCGCAGCGGGGATCCGTCGGTGACCGGCCGGTCGGAGCTGCCGACAAGGGTGATGCCGTGGTCCAGGAATCCCTTGCCCCGGTACAGCCACGGCGCCCGCTCCTCCCCCATGATCGCCGCGTAGTCGTCGCCGAAGCAGCGCAGGAAGTTGGGCTGGACGACCGCGCTCACGCCGAGCCGCGCGAAGCGCGAGAGCTGGTCGGGGCGGATGAGGCCCGCGTGTTCGACGCGGTGCCGCACGCCGTGGCGCGGCCGCAGGCGCTGGGCCCGTTCCAGGGCGTCGAGGGCGACGTCGGCCGCGCGGTCGCCGATGGCGTGCACGGCGAGCTGCCAGCCGGCGAGGTGACCGGCCACGATCGTCTCGGTGAGCGTCTCCGGGTCGTCCTGCAACTGGCCCGTGTGGTCCAGCCCTTCGTACGGACTGCTCAGCGCGGCGGTGCGGGCCATCATGCCGCCGTCGGTGTAGATCTTCAGGGCGCCGACGGAGAGCCAGTCGTCACCGAAGCCCGTGCGCAGGCCGAGGTCCAGAGCCCTGGGAATGCCGTCGGCCTCGTGCGCGGCGACGGGCCGCAGCCGGTCCGCGGCGACCATGAGCTGCACCCGCAGTGGCAACAGGCCCTTCTCGCGGGCGAGTTGGTAGGCGCCGAGCTCGACCGGGCTGTGCCCGAAGAGGGCGCCGCCGATGCCTGCCTCGGCGCAGGCGGTGACGCCTTCGGCCACGCAGGTCCGGGCGGCGCGTCCGATCGCCTCGGCGAGTTCCTCCTGGGAGTACGGCAGGCGCAGTGCGCGGGCGGCGCCCATCGCGCCCTCGGCGAGGAAGCCGTCCTCGTGCGGAACGCCGGCGGGGAGCAGGTCCAGTACTGCGGTGTTGACGACGCAGCCGTGTCCGGAGTCGTGCAGCACGAACACCTTGCGCCCGTGGCTCACCCGGTCCAGTTCGGCGGCGGTCAGATGA
Source organism: Streptomyces azureus (assembly GCF_001270025.1). NCBI lineage: Bacteria > Bacillati > Actinomycetota > Actinomycetes > Kitasatosporales > Streptomycetaceae > Streptomyces > Streptomyces azureus. The sequence goes on from NZ_DF968346.1 coordinate 41,203, forward strand.
CGGCCCAGGGCCCGCTGGTCGTAGCCGGCGATGCTCACCCAGGCGCCGGGCGAGCCCTTCCGGAGGACGGCTTCCTCCACGACGGCCAGCGCGTCGTCGATCCGCGTGCGGCCGGCGATGCTCGGCGTGTTCTGCTTGAAGCCGGCCCAGGCCAGGTGCACATGGGCGTCGATGAACCCGGGCAGCACCGTGGCGCCCTGAAGGTCGATCACCTCCCGTGCGGGCAGCGAGGCCACGGCCTCGTCCAGGCCGACGATCCGGCCCCCCCAGATGCCCAGGTCGTGGGCGACGGGGTGGGCCGGGTCCATGGTGACGAAACGGGCGTTCGTCAGTCTGGTGCAGAGCATCGCGCGTCAGGCGTCCATGGACTCGGCGAGGGAACGGGGGCGCAGATCGGTCCAGTTGGCCTCGACGTACTCCAGGCAGGCCTCCCGGGTGTTCTCCTCGAAGGCGATCGTCCAGCCCCCGGGCACGTCCGCGAAGGACGGCCAGAGCGAATGCTGGCCCTCGTCGTTCACGAGGACGAGGAAACGGCCGTCGGCGTCGTCGAAGGGGTTGGTGGTCATGTGCCGGTGCCTCCTGTGAAAATTAGGTTAGGCTCGCCTAATCGCAAGTGAGCTTAGCCTTCTCGCTTTCCGCTCCACAAGGAGACGTTCAATGAGGTTGGTGGGGGAAGACACGTTCGCCGCGTTCGGACTGCCCGGCACACCCGGCACCGACGAGTTCTGGGCGGCCGCGCGGACACCCGCGTCGATACCCGACGGCGACGGCTGGGTGACCCTCTTCCTGTGGCGCGGGTCCGATGCGGCGAGCATCGACTTCGAGAGCTGGTCCGAGCCGGTGCCCCTGGGCCGGTTCGGCGACACGGACTGCTGGTACGCCGAGGTGCGCATGCCCGCGCGGCTGCGGGTGACGTACCGGTTCCGCGTGGGCGAGGACGCGTACGCCGATCCGCTCAACCCGGTCGGGGCCGGCGGAGACCGGTCCATCGCCGCGACGCCGGACGCGCCGGCCCAGCCGCACTGGCCCGCTGTCGGCGCCGACGGCGTGCTGCCCCTGCCCCGCACTCGGATCCGCTGGGCCAGTGAACGGCTGGGCGGGCGGCGGACCGTGCGCGTGCACCCGGCGGGCGGGGGCGGGCCGGTGGTCCTGCTGCTCGACGGGGACGACTGGCTGCATCTGCACCCGGCCATGTCCGCGTTCGACTCGGCGGTCGCCAGTGGGGAGATGCCGCCGGTCACCCTCGTCTTCCTGCCGGCCAAGGACAGGGAGGCCGAGTTCGCGTGCCGGCCCGAGCTGTGGGAGGCGGTCCGCGACGAACTGCTGCCGCTGGTGGCGGAGGCGGGGGTGACCGCCGGCCTTGACCGGCTGGTGGTCGCCGGGCAGAGCCTCGGCGGGCTGAGCGCGATGTACGCGGCGCTGGAGTTTCCGGAGCTGGTGTCGCGTGTGGCCTGTCAGTCGGGGTCGTTCTGGTGGACGTCCGATGCGATGGGGGCGGCGGACCCGTTGGGGGGTCCGGTGGGTGGTGCGATCGCTGCGCGGCTGCGGGAGGGGGTGGATCTGTCGGGGCTGCGGGTCGCGTTCGATGTGGGGGAACACGAGACGCGGATGCTGCCGCATTGTGAGGCGGTGGAGACCTTGGCCGAGCAGGCCGGGGCGACCGTGCGGGTTTCGCGGTCGGCCTCCGGCCATGATCGGGTGGGGTGGAGACATGCGCTGGTCAGGGATGTCGCCTGGGTGTTGGGGGCACCGTAGTCGCCTGCGGGCCGGTGGGGGTTGATCGCGCCCACGCGGCGGAGCCGCACATCGAAACAGCCCCGCGCCCCTCGGCGGGGCGCGTTACCGCGCCACCGCCGAGCAGTAGTTCTCGTCCTTGGCCAGCAAGTTCCGGTGCGTGTCCTCGGCCGTGACGACGCCGTCGTCCAGGACGAGGACCCGGTCGGCGGCGTCCAGGAGGGCCGGGCTGCTGGTGAGGACGATGGTGGTGCGGCCCCGGCGCAGCTTCGCGACGTTGCGTGCGATGAGCTGTTCCGTTACCGCGTCGACGGCTGTCGTCGGATCGTGCAGGACGAGGACGTCGCTGTCGGCGGCCAGGGCGCGGGCCAGGGAGAGCCGTTGGCGCTGTCCCCCGGAGAGGTTGGCGCCGCGGTCGCGGACGCCGTAGTCGAGGCCTTCGCGGTGGAGGGCGACGACGTCGGTCAGCATGGACGCCTCGACGGCCTCGGGGACCATGCGGCTGGTGCCCGACGGGTCGATGTTCGAGCGGAGCGTCCCCGCGAAGATCTCCGCGTCGTAGGGGTTCACCAGCACGTGTTCGCGGACCGCCTCGACCGACAGGTCCGCGAGGTCCCGCCCGCCGACCCGCACCGTCCCCTCGTACGCGCCGGGCGGGACGTTCACGGCCAGGATCGACGCGAGGTCGGCCGCCGCGCGCGGCTGGTAGGCGGCGATCGCCACGAACTCCCCCGCTGACACCTGGAACTTCAGCTCGCGCAGGGTTCCGTACCGGACGCAGTCGACCTCCATGTCCGCGCTCTCGGCCGGGCGTTCGGATCCCTGGGTCATCACCGGTGGCGCGGTCAGCACCAGCGCCATGCGCTCGGCCGAGGCGCGGGCCATCATCACGTACTTGGGCATCTCCGAGAACAGCTTGAGCGGTTCCATGATGAACTGCGCCAGGCCCACGGCCATGACCAGTTCGCCGATGCTGATCCGGCCGTCGAACGCCAGCCAGCCCGCCGTCAGCGTCACGGCGCCGGCGAGGACCGCGTTGAGAGCCAGCGCTGTGCCCGCGTATGCGCCGTTCACCTTGGCGACGGTGATCGCCTGGACCTTCGCCTCCGTGCTGACCTCCCGATAGGACCGGAACGCCGCGTGGTTGCCGCCGAAGCCGTGCAGCGGGCGCAGGCCGGTGATCAAGTCGGCGACCTTCGCGCCCGCCCGCGCCACCCGGGCCTGCTGTTCCTGGGTGCTGGTGCCGATCCGCTTGGACAGCACGCTCAGGCACGACAGGATCGCGACCGTTCCCACGATCACCAGCAGGCCGAGCCGGATGTCGGCCATACCCAGCGCGACCGCCGCGACCACCACCGCGACCAGCGAGCTGATCAGCAGCGGCACCACCTCGATGATGTCGGCTGTCTGGTCGGCGTCCTCGGTGGCGATGGTCAGCACCTCGCCGGACTTGAGGTCCACGTCCCTGGCCACCGGCTTCAGGCCGCAGGCCGCGACCTTCACGCGCCAGCGGTGCGCCTCCGTCGTGTTGGCCTTCTGAAGGATGCGCATCCCGAACCGCCAGGACAGCGACACGGTCGTGATGATCACGGCCAGCACGGCGATGGAGAGGCCGAGCGCGCCGAGGCTGCGGTCCCGCATCGTGTGCTCGACGATCAGGCCGAGCGCGATGGGGAAGGCCGTCTCGCCCGCCTGGTACATGCCCATGAGGAGGGTGCCGCCGGCCATGGCGCCGACGTTGCGGCGCAGTGCGGTGCGGAGGATGTCGGACCCCGAGCGGGGCCGCTGCGTGTCAGGAGTTGTCATCGAGGTGGCGGGCAATCGCTTCCGGGGTGCGGAGGGTGAACAGATCACGGATCGTGATGACGGGACCGTACTCGCGGCGGAGCAGCCCGATCAGCCGCACCGCCAGCATGGAGTGTCCTCCGAGGGACACGAAGTCGCTCACCGCGCTCACCTCGTCGTCGTCCAGGTCCAGTGCCTCGGCGAAGTACTCGCACACCACGGTCTCGGTCTCGGTCTCGGGCCCCCGCTCCCCCACCGTGGTCAGCGCGCCCAGCGGCTTGGCCTCCGGCAGCGCCTTGGTGTCAGCCTTCCCGTTCACCGTCAGCGGGATGCTGTCGACCTGGGCGTAGTGCGTGGGGCGCAGGAAGTCCGGCAGCCCGGCGCCGACTTCGGCGGCCACCGCGGGCAACTCCGCTCCCTCCAGCACCAGATAGGCGGCCAGCCGGTACGAGCCGTCGACCTGTGGGTCGGGCTGGGCGACCGCGGCGACGAACCGCACCGCCGGGTGCGCCGCGAACGCGGCCTCCACCTCGCCGAGTTCGACGCGGTGGCCGCGGATCTTGACCTGCTGGTCGGTGCGCCCCAGGTACATCAGGTTGCCGTCGGGCCGGCGGACCACCAGGTCCCCGGTGCGGTACATGCGCTCGCCGGGTTCCCCGAAGGGGCAGGCGACGAAGCGGTGCGCGGTCTGGGCTGGCTGACCGAGGTAGCCGCGCGCGATGCCGATGCCCGAGACGTACAGCTCGCCGGGGACGCCGTCCGGCAGGGGCCGCAGCCACGGGTCCAGGACGTACACGTCGGTGTTGTCGATCGCGACGCCCACCACCGGGTCCTGGCACTCGAAGGTGCCGACGCCGAGGGTGTTGATCGTGTACTCGGTGGGTCCGTAGAGGTTGTAGCCGACCGTTCCCTCGGTCTCGGCGAGCCGCTGCCACAGCGTCGGGGTGACGGCCTCGCCGCCGAGCAGCACCAGCGGCGGCCGGCGTTCCGGGTTGTCGAGCAGGCCCTCGGCCACGAGCTGCTGTGCGTAGGTCGGGGTCACGTTGACGACGTCGATCCCGTGCTCCAGGCAGTACTCGACCAGCCGGGGCGCGTCGCGGCGCAACTCCTCGTCGCAGACGTGCACTTCATGGCCGTCGGCGAGCCAGAGCAGCTCCTCCCAGGACATGTCGAACGCGAAGGACACGGTGTGCGCGATCCGGAAGATCCGGTGGCCGTGCTCCGCCAGCACCGGCGCGAAGATCCGGCGCTGATGGTTGATCAGCATGTTGGTGAGTCCGGCGTACTCGGTCACCACGCCCTTGGGCTTGCCGGTCGATCCCGAGGTGTAGATCGTGTAGGCGGGATGCCGCAGGCGGTCGGGGTCGTCCGGTGCGAACGTCACGTACGGCTCGGCCTCGGGCAGCGGGCGGTCCAGCTCGATCAGGTCGCCGTTCAGCGAGGTCAGCCGGGGCGACACGGCGCTCACGGTGAGGATCACCTCGGGGCGGGCGTCCTCGACGATCGCGGCGATCCGCTCGTCCGGGTGGTCCAGCTCCAGCGGCACGTACGCGGCGCCGACCCGCAGCACGGCGAACAGCGCCACGATCGAGTCGAGGGAGCGCGGGATCGCGAGACCCACGTTCGTCTCGGGGCCGATGCCCCGCCGGGCGAGGACACCGGCCACCGCGCGGCTGCGGTCCCGGAGTTCGGCGAACGTCATCGTCGAACCGTGGGCGACGAGCGCGACCCGCTCCGGTGCGCGGTCCGCCGCCTGGTCGAACCGGTCGACGACGGTGTCCGTGCCGACGTCCGTGCGCTCGCCCCGCGAGGGCTCCGGCCCCAGGCCCCGCAGCGCACCCACCGGGCCGGTCGACCGGGCCAGGTCCTCCAGCACGCGCAGGTAGTCGTCGAGGAGACGACGGGCGTTCCCGGTGTCCTGGTCGCGGTACTCCAGCTTGACGGTGAGCCGGTCGCCGGGCGTGACGACCCAGGTGAACGGATAGTGGGTGGAGTCGTCGGCCTGCACCGAGGCGATGCCGTGCCTAGCGTTCATCTCGGCGAAGGCGTCCATGTCCAGGAAGTTCTGGAGCACGAAAAGGTTGTCGAACAGGGTGTCGTGGCCACTGGCCCGCTGGATCTCGCCGAGCCCCAGGTGCTCGTGCTCCATCGCCTCGACCCTGGCCGTCTGCACGGCCGAGAGGTAGTCGCGGACCGTGTCGTCCGGCCGTGGCCGCGTCCACATCGGCACGGTGTTGAGCAGCACGCCGACGATGTCCGACAGTCCCTCGCCCTCACGGCCGGAGACGGTCACGCCGAACACGGCGTCACTGCGGCCCGTGTGGGCGCCGAGGAGCAGGCCGAACGCGCCGGTCAGCACCGAGTTCAGCGTTACGCCGTGCGCCCTGGCCGCTTCCCGCAGCAGGTCGGACTGGTCGGCGGACAGCGTGTGCACGAGCGCGCGCGGCAGGTCCTCCGAGAAGGACGGCGCCGGTCCGGCGAGCAGCGTGGGGCCGGGGAGGCCGGCCAGGTGCTCCGCCCAGAAGCGTTCCGAGACGGCGGAGTCCTTGGCGTCGAGCGCCCGGGCGTAGTCCTCGAAGCTCGGCGTGGCCGGGACCGCGTCGAGGGGCTCGCCCGCGACGGCGGCCTCGTAGGCGTCGAACAGGTCCCGCAGCATGATCTCGCGGGACCAGCCGTCCCACAGCAGCAGGTGGTAGCTGAGCAGCAGGCCGTCGCGGTCGCCGGGCAGTCGCACCACGGTCAGCCGGATCAGCGGTGGCTCGCCCGGATCGAACCCCGTGTCGCGGTCCCGGGCCCGCAGGGCGTCGACCTCGGCGTCCGTCGACAGCTCCACCGTGCGGACGCCGACCCGCCGGCCGGCCTTGAGGACCTGGACCGGGTTGCCGTCGGAGTCGGTCGTGAAGCCGGCGCCCACCACCGGGTGCCGGGCGATCACGTACGCCATCGCCTCGGCCAGCGCGCCGGTGTCCAGGCGCCGGTCGAACGTGAACCAGTTCTGCGCCACGTAGTGCCCGGCCGAGCCCGCCATCTGGGCCTGGAAGAACAGGCCCCGCTGGAGCGGGGTGACCGGTGCGGTGCGCTCGGCCGTGACGGCGGCGGCCGCGAGGCGCTCGAGTGCGCCGCGCCAGTGCTCGGTGATCTCGTCGGGGACGCCCTCGGCGAGGGTGAAGGCCGTGTGCAGGCTCCCGGTGGCCTCGTCGAGCCAGGCATTGACCTCGACGGCGTAGGGGCTGCCCTGGCCGCCGCCGGTGATGTGCACCGCCTGGGACTCGCTGCCCCGGCCGAGGTAGTTGAACAGCACCTGCGGGCGGGCAGTGCCGAGCAGGGGGGCTGTCTGCGGATTGAGATACCTGAGCTGTCCGTAGGCGACGTGGGCGCGCTCGTCCGGCTGGCGTTCGGCGACTTCGCGCGCGGCTGCGACGGGGTCGGTGTGTGCGGTGAGCCGCACGGGCGCGATGGAGGTGAACCAGCCGACGGTACGCGTGTAGTCGTGGTGTTCCAGCGCCGGGACGCGACCGTGCCGCTCCAGCTCGATCGCGAGATCGGTGGGCGAGGGCTGGATGTGGGTCAGCGCGGTGCGCAGGGCTCCGCACAGCAGCTCGGTGAGGCCGACGCCGAGTGCGGCGGGGGCGGTGCGCGTCAGGCGGCCGCTCGCTTCGGGCGGGAGTACGACCGTGGTCTCCCGCAGTCCCTCGACGGCGGGGAGCAGCGGGGGCGCCTGGAGCGTGGTGAACCAGTGCCCGAGGTCGTCGATCGCGTGGGCGGACCGGAGGACCAGGGCTTCGGCGTACTCGGCGTACGACGTCGTCGGTGCGGCCAGGGCTTCCCCGCGCAGGGCGGCGGCCAGGTCGTCCAGCAGGATCAGCCAGGACACCGAGTCGACGGCGAGATGGTGCACGGTGACGACCAGGGTCCGGCTCGCCTCCAGCCACGAGAAGGCGACGACCTCGCCCGACTCGGGGTCGAGCCGTCCGGCGGCCTCGTTCGCGGCGGTCGTGGCGTCGGAGGTGTCCGGGCGTACGACGGTGATGTCGCGGGCGGGTTCGGTGCGGAGGGCCCACACTCCGTGTTCGGTGCGGAGCCGCAGACGCAGGGTCGGGTGCGCGGCGACTACGGCGTTGGCCGCGCGCTGGACGTCCGTGAAGCCGGTGCCGTCTGGAGCCTGGAGTGTCCTGGCCTGGGCGAACCGGGCGAGTGAGCCGCCCAGTTCGCGTTGGCGCAGGATGATCGGCGTCAGGGGGAGGGGGCCGTCCTCGCGGTGGGTCGGGGCGGCGGCCTGTGGTGTACGCGTCGCCAGGTGCTCGGCGAGAGCGCGGGGGGTCTTGTGCAGGAACACGTCCCGGGGGGCTATGGGCAGGCCGAGCGTCCTGGCCCTGTTCACGACCGTGATGGCGATGATGCTGTCGCCTCCGGCGTGGAAGAAGTCGGTGTCGGCGTCCACGGCCGTGCCGGGCAGTGTCTGGGTGAAGATGTCGAGAAGTGCGGCTACAGCTGAGTCTTCGTCCGCGGGAGCGTCTTGGCTGGTCGCGGCCCGCGGCGGAGCCGTATAGGGATACAGCCCCGCGCTGCTAAGGGTGCGCTCCGCCAAGGCCTTTCGATCCAGCTTGCCGTTGACCGTCAGCGGCAGGGCATCGATCCTCAGCACTCGGCCCGGGACCATGTGAACAGGCAGCTTCTCGGACAGCTGGGCGGTGAGGTCGTCGGGTACGTGGCCCACCACGTGCGACACCAGGTGATCCCCGCTGTCCGCCACCGTCACGGCGACGTCGGTCACGCCGTCGAGTTCCCGGATCGCGGCCTCCACCTCGCCCAACTCGATGCGGAAGCCCTTGAGCTGGACCTGGTCGTCGGCGCGGCCGGCGAACTCCAGCTCACCGTCGAGGGTGCGGCGGGCGAGGTCGCCCGTGTGGTACATGCGGGAGCCGTCGCCGGCGAAGGGGTTCGCCACGAACCGGCTCGCGGTGAGGCCGGGCCTGCCCAGGTAGCCGAGCGACACCTGGTCGCCGGCGACGTAGATGGCGCCCACCCGGCCCGGCGGCACCGGCCGGAGCCGGTCGTCGAGGAGGTAGGTGACAAGGCCGGGTATGGGGCCGCCGATCGGGCTGACGTCGTCGCCGGGGCCGAAGTCCTCCCCGGTCAGCACGCGGTGGGTGACGTGGACGGTGGTCTCGGTGATGCCGTACATGTTGACCAGCTCGGGGGAGCCTGTGCCGTGCCGCTCGACCCAGCCGCGCAGCCGCCCCAGGTCCAGCGCCTCGCCGCCGAAGATGATGCGGCGCAGGGCGGGCAGCGGCTCGCCGGCGTGCCGGTCGGCCTCGATGAACTGGTAGAAGGCGGACGGCGTCTGGTTGAGCACGGTCACCCCGCGCTCGCGGACCAGCCGGTGGAAGTCGACCGGGGAGCGGGTCAACCCGTACTCCGGCACCAGCAGTTCACCGCCGTACGCCAGCGCGCCCCACAGCTCCCAGACCGCGAAGTCGAAGGAGAAGGAGTGGAACTGGACCCAGACGTCGTGCGGGCCGAAGTCCATGCCGGGCTGGGTGTTGGCGAGCAGCGTCACCACACTGGAGTGCGGGACGACGACGCCCTTTGGCCGGCCGGTCGATCCGGACGTGTAGATCACGTACGCGGGGTCGTGCCAGCCGGCTTCCGGGCGGGGCTGCTCGGCGGTGGCCTGCGGCAGCTCGTCGCCCTGGACGAGCACGCGGGCCCGCACGCCCGTACGTGCCAGGAGTTGCGTGAAGCGGTCCCGCTGCTCGCGGTCCACAAGGACGACCTGCGGGGCGGCGTCGGCGAGGATGTACTCCAGCCGTTCGTCCGGGTAGGCCAGGTCCAGCGGTACGTAGGCGCCGCCCGCGCCGACGATCGCGACCAGGGCGACGACCTGCTCCACGGACCGCGGGACGGCGACGGCGACCCGGCGGCCGGGGCCGACACCGGCCGCGCGCAGAGCGGAGGCCAACTGGTCCTTGGCGTACGCCAGTTCGCCGTACGTCAGGGACCGGGTGCCGCCGTCGAGGCCGCACTGGGTAACGGCGGTGGCGGCCGGGTCACGCCGTGCGGCGGCGTCGAACAGGCCGCCCAGGGGCGTCGGAGTGATGCGCGCGGGGCGCCGGTCGCCCTCGGACATCACGTCGTCGACCAGGGTGTCCGGTCGGGTGAGCAGGGCGGTGAGCGTCGAGGTGAACGTGCGCAGGATCGCCTGGGCGGTGGTCTCCCGCAGCAGCTCGCCGTCGTAGATCAGGTTGAAGCGGGGACGGCCGTCGAGTGCGCGTTCCACGACCAGGGTCATCGGGTAGTGCGGTGCGCCCTCGTTGACGAGGTCGGTGACGACCAGCGTGTCACCGGGCCGCCGCAGTCCGTCCACGTCGGTCGCGACGTCGAACACCACCAGGGTGTCGAACAGGGAGCCGGCGTCGGCCTGGCGGCCGATCCTGGCCAGTGAGACGTGCTGGTGCGGCAGGACGGCGCCCTGGTGTCCCCGCACCGAGGCGAGGAGGTCCCGCGCGGTGGTGGTGCCGGTCCAACGAGCGCGTACGGGGACCGTGTTGATGAACAGGCCCACCATGTCCTCGATGCCGGGTACGTCCGCGTCGCGTCCGGAGACCGTCGAGCCGAACACCACGTCCCTGCCGTGCAGGATGCCGCCCAGTGTCACCGCCCAGGCGCTGTGCACGGCCACGCTGAGCGGCACGCCGGCCGACCGTGCGGCCGCGTCGATGTCGTGCTCCGGCCGCACGGCGGTGTCGGCGAACCGGTCGGACGGGGTGTGCCCCCCTGCGACCAGCGACGGCCCGGGCAGGTCCGCGAGCTGCTCGCGCCACACCCGGTCGCTCTCGTCGGCGTCGCGTCCGGCGAGCCAGCGCAGGTAGTCGGCGAAGCCGCCGATCGGGTACACGCTCCCCGGCGCGTGGTACTCGGCGAGCAGCGCGCGGAGCATCGGCGGCACCGACCAGCCGTCGGCGATGATGTGGTGCACGGTCTGCACCAGGACGTTCCGGCCCGGGCCGCCGCGGACGAGCGTGTACCGCATCAGCGGGCCGGTCGCCAGGTCGAATCCGGCGCGGCGGTCCCGCTCGGCCAGGTCGCGCAGCTCGGCGTCGGTGATGCCGGGGCGGTCCAGGGTCGTGAAGGGTGCCTCGACACCGCTCTCCAGTACGGAGACCACACGGCCGTCCGCGAGGGCCACGAACCGGGCTGCCAGGTTCGGGTACAGCGTGAGCAGCCGGGTGGCCGCCGCCGCGAGCCGGTCGGCGTCCACCTCGCCGTCCAGGGTGAGCAGTTGCTGTTCGACGTAGGCGCCGGCCGAGTCGTCGTCGAAGACGGAGTGGAAGTACAGGCCCTCCTGCAACGGCGTCAGCGGCAGGATGTCCCGCAGCGCCGGGCCGTCCAGGGCGTCGACGTCGACCTGCGTCAGCGGCACCAGGCCGAAGTCGCTGGGCGAGTGGCCGCCCCGCGGGTCGAGTGCGGCCAGTCCGGCCAGGGCGCTGCGGAAGTACTCGCCGATGGTCGCGATGTCCTCGTCGGTGAACATGCCGTCGGGCCAGGAGATGGTGGTGACCAGGTCGTACTCGCCGGTCGCGGCCGGTTCGGCGATCGCGTTGAACTCCAGGGCGCGCGGCAGCCGCATCCGCGGATCACGCTTCTCGCCCAACTGGCCTGTGGAATGCGCGAGTTGCCAGTCCCCGGGCTCGCCGGCGGCGAAGCGGCCCAGGTAGTTGAAGAGCACCTGCGGTGCGGGGGCGTCGAACTCGGTGTCGGTCAGGTAGCGCAGGGCACCGTAGGAGACGCCGTTGTCCGGCACCCGGGCGAGGTCTTCCTTGACGGCCTTGAGGGCGGCGGTCAGGTAGTCGGGTGCGGTGAAGTCGGCCGCCGTGCCGGGGTCGACGGTCACCGGGAAGAGGGTGCTGAACCAGCCGACGGTCCGCGACAGCTCGGGCTCGAAGCCGGCGGAGCCCGCCACGAACTGTCCTTCGCGGCCGTGGCCTTCCAGTTCGATGTGCGCGAAGGTCTGGTCCTGTCCCAGGTCGCGGCGCCATCGGGCGAGCGCGACGGCGAGTCCGGTCAGCAGGACGTCGTTGACGCCCGCGTGGAACTTCGCGGGGGTCTCGCCGAGCAGCGCGGCCGTGATCTCGGGGCCGGCCGAGACGGTCCGCAGTCGCTCCGTGGCGACGGTGTCGGCTTCGGACAGCGCGCGCCTGCCCACCGGCTGGTCCTCGCCCGGCAGGGGGCGCCAGAAGTAGGAACTGTCCGCGTCGAACGCCGCGCGCTCCAGCAGTTGCGTCCAGCGCCGGAAGGACGTGCCCACCGGGGGCAGCTCGATGGGGGTGCCCGAGGTGAACTGCCGCCAGGCCGTGGCCAGGTCGTCCATCAGGATCCGCCAGGACACGCCGTCGATCACCACGTGATGGGCGACCAGGACCAGCTGCCCCGCCTCGCGGCGCCACACGGCTCGGAGCATCACCCCGTCGTCGGGGTCCAGGGCGTCGGTGGCGAGTGCGACGCACGCGTCGAGCGGCCCGTCGCTCTCCTGCCACCCGACGACAGCCTGGTCCGGCTCCGGGATGTCGAAGCTCCAGCGGCCTGCGCGCACCAGCCTGGCGCGCAGCATGTCGTGCCTGCGGACCACGGCGGTGAGCATCTCGTCGAGAGCGCCGGCGGTCAGATCCGGCGGGGTGTTGAGCACGACGGACTGCACGAAGCCGTCGATCGCGTCGGTGGTACCGCCGAGCCACTGCACGATGGGCGATCCCACGACGGTCCCGGTCGCGACATCGCGGTGGTCGACCGTGGAGACGTCCTCCCGGCTCGCGACCGAGGCCAGGGCCCCCACGGTGCTGTGGGTGAAGATCTGCCGTGCCGTGACGTAGAGGCCCGCGTCGCGCAGCGCGGTCAGCAGCGAGATCGCCAGGATGCTGTCGCCGCCGAGCTGGAAGAAGTCCTGGTCGACGCCGACCTCTTCGAGCCGCAGCACCGCCGCGACCGCCGCGCAGACCGCGCGCTCGTTGTCGGTGGTGGGCCGTACGAGCGTGCCGGTGCCGATCGTGGGCTCCGGCAGGGCGTTGCGGTCGAGCTTGCCGTTGGCGGTGAGCGGGAACTGAGTCATCACGACGATGTGGGCGGGCACCATGTACTCGACCATGTGCTCGGCGGCCCACGCCTTGACCTCGTCCGCCCGCAGGTGCTCGCTGCCCGCGGCCGGGATGACGTAGCCCACCAGGTAGGTGCCGCCCGCCGCGTTCTTCCGCGCGACGACGCAGGTGTGCCGTACGCCGGGGTGCTCGGCGAGGCCGACCTCGACGTCCTCGATCTCCAGCCGCATGCCGCGGATCTTGATCTGGTTGTCGGCGCGGCCGAGGAAGTCCAGCGATCCGTCCGGGGCGAACCGGGCGAGGTCACCGGTGCGGTAGAGGCGGGAGCCGTCGCTGGCGAAGGGGTTGGCGACGAACCGCGAGGCCGTCAGACCGGGCGCGTTGACGTAGCCGCGTCCCAGGAGGAAGCCGCCCACGTACAGTTCGCCGCCGACGCCGACGGGGACCGGGCGCAGCTCCTCGTCCAGGACGTACAGCTGGGTGTTGGGGTTGGCCTTGCCGATGGATGTCGACAGGCGTTCCGCCGCTCCCCGGTAGATCACGTGCGATACGCCGATGGTCGTCTCGGCGGGGCCGTAGCCGTGGTACATGGGGATGTCGAGCTTGGTGCGGAATCGCTCGTACAGCTCCGGGGTCAGCACCTCTCCGCCGCACCACACGTGCCTGAGGCTGTCCAGCCGACCGGAGTCGCCGGCGATCTCCAGCAGCACGTCCAGCATGGACGACACCAAATACGTGAAGGTGACGCGCTGTTCGGCGATGACGCTCAGCAGGTGGTGCGGGTCGCGTTCGCCGCCGGGCCGCAGCACCACCAGGCGGGCGCCGGACACCAGCGGCAGGAATATCTCGTTGATGGAGATGTCGAAGGACAACGGCGCCTTGAACAGCGAGGCGTCGTCGTGGCCGAAGCCCAGGATCTCGTTCACCTGCCACAGCAGGCGCTCGCTGATCGCCTCGTGCCGGATCATGGCACCCTTGGGCCGTCCGGTCGAGCCGGACGTGAAGATCACGTACGCGAGGGCGTCGCCGCGGACGGTGACGCCGGTCCCCTCGGTGGGGTGGGAACCGTAGCGCCAGTCGTCGAGGTCCACGGCCACGGCCGGCGGTTCGGCCGGGTCGTGCTCGCCCGAGTCGTTGAGCTGTACGACGACCCGGGCGTCCTCGATGACGAGGGCCCGGCGCGCGGCGGGCCACTGCGGATCGAGCGGCACGAACGCGCACCCCGCCTGGAGCACGGCGAGCAGCCCGATCACCATCTCGGCGGAGCGGCCCAGCGAGATGCCGACGACCTGTTCGTGGCCGAGGCCGCGTTCGATCAGATGGTGGGCCAGCTGACTGGACCGCTCGGCCGCCTGACGGTAGATCAGCGACCGGTGCTCGTCGACGATGGCGACGGCGTCCGGCCTGGCCCGTGTCTGCTCGCGGAACATCTCGACGATGGTCGGGCGGACACGGTCGGCCTCGGTGTCGTTCCAGCGGGCCAGGACGTCGAGTCTCGCGGCCGCGCTGGACGGGCCGATGGTGCCGAGGGGCCGGTCCGGGAAGTCGGCCAGGTCGTCCAGCGCGAGCTGCCCCTCGGCCGGGTCGACACCGTCGGGGACGGTGATGGTGCGGCCGTCCGCACCGACCTCCCAGTCACCGGGCCCGGCCCCGCCGTTGTCGACCCACCCGAGGACGTCGGCGAACAGGGTGCCGGGGGTGAGGTCGATGCCGTCGGGGCTCTGACCCGTCGTCCAGTACGACAGCGCGATGGCGCACGCTTCGGTGATGGTCCTGTCGGAGTAGTCGCCGGTCCGCCGGCGTACGTCGGCCAGGCGTGCGGGAGAAAGCCGTACGAGACGAGCGCTCGGTTCCATCATCGAAGACTCAGCACCCTTTCAAGGAAACCAAAGTAAGCCCAGCCTAACTTAGGCTTGCCTAACTACCCTCGCGCCATGCCTGCCACAGTCGCGCGTACCGGCCGCCCAGAGCCACCAACTCGTCGTGCGTGCCCTGCTCGACGACGCGGCCCGCGTCCAGCACGGCGATCCGGTCCGCCGCCGTCGCCTGGGTCAGCCGGTGCGCGACGAACAGGGTGGTCCGGCCCGCGCAGGCGGCCAGGACCGCGCGTTCCAGCTCGGCGGCGCCCTCGCTGCCGGCCTCCGCGGTGGACTCGTCGAGCACCACCACGGGCGAGCGGGCCAGCACCAGCCGGGCCAGGGCGATCTGGGCGACCTTGGTGACGTCCAGGCGCTCGCCGCCCTCGCCGACCGTGGTGTTCAGTCCGTCGGGCAGCGCCTGGACCCATGCGTCGGCGCCGACCGTGCGCAGTGCGTCCGTCAGGTCGGCGTCGGTCGCCCCGGGCGCGGACAGCCGCAGGTCTTCGGCGAGCGGGCCGGAGAACACGTGCGTCTCCTGCGTCAGGATGCTCACCAGGGCCCGCGCCCCGGCCTCGTCCAGACCCGCCAGGTCGGTCGTGCCGATGCGCACCGACCCGGACTCGGGAGTCCCGATGCCCGCGATCAGCGCGGCCAGGGTCGTCTTGCCCGCACCCGTCGCGCCCACCAGTGCGAGCGACCCCCCGGCCGGGATCGTCAGATCGACGTCCCTCAGCACCGGTTCCTCGGCGCCGGGGTAACGGAACGTCAGCCCCCGCACCGTCACCGGCAACGGCTCGGCGTCCGCCGGCGCGACGGCCGGGTCACCCACCAGGCGGCCCTCACCGGCCTCCCCGAGCACCCCGACCAGCCGGGTCAGGCTCGCGCCCGACTTCTGCGCCTCGTCGAAGGTGAACATGATGAGGCCCAGCGGACCGAACAGCCGGTGGAACAGCAGCGGGGCCGCCGACACCTCGCCCAGGCTGGCGGCGTCGGCCTCCAGCAGGGCGTACCCCACCACGATGATCAGGACCAGCCCGATGAACTCGGCGCGGTTCTCCCGGCCTACGAACCGGCCGAAGAACCGGAACACCTCGATACCGAGATCGCGCACCCGCCAGGACTCGCTGGTGACCTTCTCGCGGAAGGCACCCTCAAGTCGGTACGCGCGGACCGTGTCGATCCCGTTCAGACCGCTGATCAGCGCCTGGGCGCGGTCGGCCTGGGCCACCCGCTGCTTCCGGTAGAGCGGCGCGGAGCGCGGGAGGTACCAGCGCAGGGCGAGCGCGTACGCGGGCAGCGCGCCGGCGCCCGCCAGTCCGAGCCGCCAGTCCAGCCCGAACATGCCGAACGTGGCGATGGTGACCAGCACTCCGGCCGAGAACACCGTGGGGATGGCCGTGCGGATGCCCTTGGAGATGACGGCCACGTCGTCGCCGACCCTGGAGAGCACGTCTCCCCGGCCGACCTGTTCGACGCGGGCGCTCGGCATTCCCAGCACCGCCCGGACGGCTCCTTCCCGCAGCCGCGCGAGCAGGTCGGCGCCCAGCCGGCCGATCAGGTAGGTCGACACCGCGGTGGCCGCCGCGCCGAGCAGCGCGGCGGCTCCGATCAGCACCCCGACGGTGACCAGGATCGAGCGCGACTCCCCCTCGACCACGCCGTCGACCACCCGGCCGAGCAGCAGGACCGGGAGCACCTGGAGCGCCGCGCCGGCCACCGTGGTGAGCACGGTGGCCGCCGACAGCCAGGGCACCTCGCGGCAGTGCGCCGCGACCCATCGGGAGGCCTCGCGCCCGGTCGCCGTGTGCAGGGTCGCCGGGGCGGGGCGGGTGTCGGTCGCGCTCACACCGCGACCCGGGCGGGCAGGGGACAGGACTTGGTGACCGGCATCGCTACTCGGCCACCGACTTCACGAGCTCGTCGACGGCGTACGGCATGGACAGCAGGGTGCCCTGGGAGATGGCCGCGCCGACCGCCGGGCCCTCGCTGTCCAGCAGGTAGGACACGTTGCCCTTCTTCACGGCGTCCAGGTTGGCGAACAGCTTGAACTTCTTCAGGGCCGCCGTGTCGGCCTTGTCGTTGATCACGAAGATGCGGTCGACGTCGACCAGGTCGACGCGCTCGGGCGAGAGCTTGGTGTAGAAACTGCCGTCCGCGACCTTGTCGATCTCGGTCTGGTACTTGAAGCCGATGCCCGTCACGAGCCGGCCGCGCACGTCGGTGGAGGTGAAGGGCGCCACCGAGTTCTCGTACCAGGACAGTACGACGGCGGTCTGCTTCGCGAGCTCGGGGTGCGCCTTCTTGGCCGCGTCGAGCTTGCCCTGGATGTCCTGCACCATCTTCTCGCCCTCCTCGGCCTTGCCGAGTGCCTTGGCGATGTGCAGGGCGTTGTCCTGCCAGGGGGCGCTGAACGGCTCCTTCTCGGCCTTGGTGCGGGCCACCGTCGGCGCGATCTTGGAGAGCTTGTCGTAGCCGGCCTGGTCGATCTCGGAGTAGACCGCGATGATCAGGTCCGGGCGCAGGGCGGCGATCTTCTCGTAGTTGGGGCCGGTGTCACCGTTCTTCATGATGACCTCGGGCTTGGTGTCACCCCACTTGTCCTTCACCCAGGGCCACTGGGTGTTGATGTCGGGGCTCTGGCCCGCCGGGTTCGGGTACTGGTCGGTCATGCCGACCGGCTTGATGCCGAACGCCAGGACGGTCTGGTCGTCGGTGTATCCGACGGTGACGACCCGCTTCGGGGTTTCGGTGACCTTCGTGGTGCCGAACGCGTGCTCCACGGTGACCGGGAAGGCACCGGCCGCGGCGGTCGAGGTGGTGTCGCTGCCCTTGTCCGCCGAGTCCGATCCGGAACCGCACCCCGCGAGGAGGCCGACGCCGAGCGTCGCGGCGGAGAGCAGTGCAGCGACCCGCCGCCATGGCGTCCTGCGCGTCGTTCTGTGGAGGAGCATCCGTCAATCCCCTTGCTTTTCGCACTGTCCACTACGCCCCCGGGTAAGGGCCAGGCAAACCGTATCGCAAGGCAGTAAGGCAAGCCTAGCCTTACTTGTGTAACTTTATGGCGAACTAGTCGAGTTGGACATGCGTGCGACCGATCGGGACGATAAGCGGCCGGTCGCCCACCGGGTCGTCGATGACCTTGGCGCGCAGTCCGAACGCCTCGTGCAGCAACTCGGCGGTCAGCACGTCACGGGGATGTCCCTGCGCCAGGATCGACCCGGCCCGCATCACGATGAGGTTGTCGCTGTAGCGCGCGGCCAGATTGAGGTCGTGCAGCACCATCACCACGGTGCATCCCGACTCGTGCAGATCGTCGACCAGATCGAGCACGTCCATCGCGTGCGCCAGGTCGAGATAGGTGGTCGGCTCGTCCAGCAGCAGCAGATCGGTGCCCTGGGCCAGGGTCATCGAGATCCACACGCGCTGCCGCTGTCCGCCGGACAGCGCGTCGACCGGGCGGTCGGCCAGGTCGGACACTCCGGTCATGGCCAGCGCACGTTCGACCACGTCGGCGTCGTCCGAGGACCACTGCCGCAGCCAGCTCTGGTGCGGATGGCGGCCCCTGGCGACCAGGTCGGCCACCGTCAGCCCCTCGGGTGCGACCGGCGCCTGCGGCAGCAGGCCGAGTTTCCTCGCCACGTCCCGCGTCCTGAGCCGGGCGATGTCGTCACCGTCCAGCACGACCGTCCCCTTGGACGGTTTGAGCAGCCGGGACAGGGTCCGCAACAGGGTCGATTTCCCACAGCCGTTCGGGCCGATGATGGTGGTGATCACCCCGGGGGGTATCGCCACGTCGAGATCGTCGATGACGGTCCGGGCGCCGTATCCGACCGTGACGCCCCTGGCTGCCAGCCGTGAGGCGTGATCGGACTCGGACTCGACCCCGGTGACGGACTGAGTGACCACAAGGCCCCCTTACTTAGGCTCGCCTGACTTTGTACCAGCTATCTGCGGTTCGCCCGTACCAGCAGATAGACGAGGAAGGGGCCGCCGATCGCCGCGGTGACCACGCCGACCGGGAGACTGACGGGCAGTGCCGTGCGGGCGACCAGGTCCGAGCCGGTCAGCAGCAGCGCACCGACCAGCGCGGAGGCCACCATGGGCGGCGTCGGGCACCGCGCCAGGCGCATCGCCACCTGCGGGGCCACCAGCGCCACGAACGGGACCGGGCCCGCCGCGCTCACCGCCACGCCGGCCAGCAGCACCGCGCACAGCAGGAGGACCGCCCGCACGGCCGAGTACCGCACCCCCAGGCCCGCGGCGACGTCGTCACCGAGGTGCATCGGCTTGAACTGGAACGCGGCGCCCGCCACGACGACCAGGAGGACGAGCGTGCCCCAGACGGCCACCTGGACCTCGTCCCACGACCGGTCGTCCAGCGAGCCGATCAGCCAAGCCTGCGCCTGGGCCACGTCCCTGATGTCGGCCGAGACCAGCAGCCAGGTCGTGAGGGCCTCCATCACGGCACTCACCGAGATGCCGATGAGGATGAGCCGGAGGCCGTCGATCCCGCGCCGCCAGGCGAGGAAGTACACCAGCAGGCCCGTGCAGAGACCGCCCATGAGGGCAGCCGCCGACAGGCCCACTGAGTTGACGACCGCCGCGGCCGTCCCGCCCGACACCGTCACCAGGGACACCGCGACCGCGCTGGCGCCGCCCGTGATCCCGAGGACGTCCGGACTGGCCAGCGGATTGCGGGCGATGGACTGCGTGAGCGCTCCGGACACCCCCAGCGCGATGCCCACGACGACCCCGGCCAGGGCCCGCGGCATCCGCAGATCCATGATCACGAACTCGTCGACCTGCTCACCCCGGCCGAAGATCGTGGCGATCACCTGGGGCAGCCCGATGGGGAAGTCCCCGACGCCGATGGACAGGCAGAACACCAGGAACGTCGCCGCCGCGAGCAGCAGCGTGACGCACACGAGCCACGGTCGCCACACGAACGACACCTGGCCGAGCCGCACGCCCGGCGCCACCGACGGCTTTACGTCCGGCTTCACGTCTGTCCTGTTCATGCGTTCTTGAACTTTCCGCGCCACACCAGAGCCGCGAAGAACGGGGCTCCCAGCAGAGCGACGACGACACCCGCGTCCAACTCGCTCGGCCGCACCACCAGGCGCCCGACGATGTCGCAGACCAGGAGGACGACGGCGCCGAGCAGACCCGCGTACGGCACCAGCCAGCGGTAGTCGGGCCCGGTCAGGTACCGGGCCACGTGGGCCACCATGAGCCCGAGGAACGCGATGGGGCCGCACGCGGCCGTCGCGGCGCCCGCGAGCAGGGTGATGGCGGTGATGCCGATGGTCCGGCTCAGCGCGATGTTCACCCCGAGCCCGCGCGCCACGTCGTCACCCAGGTTGAGCAGGTTGAGGGCCGGCAGCGTGATCAGTGCCAGTACCAGCCCGGCCGCGATGAACCCGGTCACCGGCCAGATGACGCCGAATCCCACGCCGGCCACGGAGCCCGCGTTCCAGAACCGCAGCGCGTTCAGCGACTTCTGGTCCGACAGCGCGACCGCCACGGTCATCGCCGCGAGGAACACTGTGACTCCCTGCCCGGCCAGGGCGAGCGTCAACGGGTTCCCGGCACCGCGGCCGATGCTCGCAAGGCCGAACACCACGACACCGGTGACCGCCGCCCCCAGGAAGGCGAACCAGATGTACTGGAACGGGTCGGAGAGCCCGAACACGGCGATCACCGTCACCACGGCGAACGAGGCGCCGGAGTTCACGCCCAGCAGGCCGGTGTCGGCGATCGGGTTGCGCGTGTACCCCTGGATCAGCGCCCCGCCGACCCCCAGGGCGACGCCCGTCACGATCGCGAGCACCGTCCGGGGCACCCGCACGGTCTCCACGATGAGCCTGATCTCGGTGAGCCGCTGGTCGGACTCCGGCGCCGCGAACAAGCCGTGCCACACCTCGCCGGGGCTCAACGCGCGCGCCCCGACGGCCAATGACACCGCCCCCGCTGCCACGAGGATCAGCACCAGCGCACCCAGGCCCACAACTCGCCGTCGACGGGCTTGAGTTGTGACCTTGGACGCGGGGCGCTCCACTGCGATCGTGCCCATGTCGACGTACGTTATCCCTTTGATCAGTGCCGCCGCGCCGGCCGGGTGGGCCCACCTGGCGAGGCGCGGCGATGTGACGGCGGAACCGGTGGACTAACGGGCGGGGCTGCCGGTTCCGTCGGCGACCGTCCGGGCCTCGTCGGAGGCGGACTTGCGGCCCCGGTCGAGGAGCGAGTCGAGGATCTCGCCGACCCTGATGGCGGTGTTGGACAGCAGGGACGAGGTGATGCCGTGCGTGTGCTCGGTGCCGCCCTGGAGGTATATGCCGCAGTGCAGGCCGGGCTCCGTCGCGATGCGGTAGTCGCGCTCGACGCGGACGCGGCCCTCGTCGTCACGGAGGCAGCGGTCGGCCACCTCGCCGAGCAGACCGACGGGGTCGGCGGGGCTGTAGCCGGTGGCGAAGACCACGACGTCGGCGTCCAGGAGGGTCTCCTCGCCGGTGACGAGGGACGTGACGGCGGCCGTGACCTTGTCCGGCGTCTCCGTGACACCAGTGAGCCGGGAGACGTTGAGGAAGCGCAGGCGCTCGGCGCCGAGGACCTTCTCCCGGTACATCTGCCGGTACAGGTCGTCGATCAGGTCGATGTCCACCACGGAGTAGTTGGTGTTGCCGTGGTAGTCCATCAGCCGGCGTTTGACGTCCTCCGGCGCGGCGAAGAACTCGTCGACGGCCTCGGGGTCGAAGATCCGGTTGGCGAAGGCGCTGTCGTCGGCGGGGCTGTAGCCGTAGCGGGAGAAGACCGCGCACACCTCGGCCTCGGGGAAGCGGCGGTGCAGGTAGGCGACGTTCTCGGCGGCGCTCTGCCCGGCGCCCACGACGACGAACCGGGAGGGTGAGGTGCCCTCCAACGCGTCTATCCTGCCCAGTAGTTCGGAGTTGTGCCAGACGCGGTCGCTGCGCTCCACGCCCTCCGGCATGAGGGGGCGCAGGCCGGTACCGAGGACGAGGTTGCGGGCCCGGTGGACCTCGAGGCCCTCCCCCGAACGGACCGTCACGTCCAGGTACTCCACGGCGCCGTCGCGCATGACCGGCATGACGCCGACGACCTCGTGGCCGTAGGAGACCATGCCGTCGACCTGGCCCGCGGCCCACTCGAAGTAGTCGTGGAACTCCACCCGCAGCGGGAAGAGGTTCTTGTGGTTGATGAAGTCGATCAGCCGTCCCTTGCTCTTGAGGTAGCACAGGAAGCTGTACTCGCTGGCGGGGTTCCGGAGCGTCACCAGGTCCTTGAGGAAGGACACCTGCATGGTCGCGTCGTCGATGAGCATGCCTCGGTGCCAGCCGAAGCGCGGCTGCTGCTCGAAGAAGTGAGCGGAGACCGCTTCCTCCCCGGCGCCTGCGTTGTGCTCGCTGAGCGCGATCGCCATGGCCACGTTGGACGGCCCGAAGCCGATGCCTATGAGGTCGTGGATCAAAGGGGCGTCGCCAGGACGAGCCTGTGCCATGTCACTCCCATCGTGCGGTGCGGCGGCCCTTCTGGGCAGGCAGCCGTCGGTCGAGCATCGGGAAGTACGGAAGTCGGGCACGCCGAAGAGGCACCACCCAAAAACTTAGGTAAGGCTAAGCTCATCCCGTGGAGCTGTCCATAGACAAAACGGGTACGCCGCAGCAGGCGGGTCGTCAACACGTGCGTAAACCGGACCCGTTGACCACTTAGGCAAGCCTTGCTTTACTGGCCGCGGCCATTCCCTGCTTCGAGGAGGAACCCCATGCGGGTCGTCATGTTCGGTTACCAGACCTGGGGGCACCGCACCCTGCAAGCCCTCCTGGACTCCGAGCACGACGTGGTCCTGGTCGTGACGCACCCCAAGAGCGAGCACGCGTACGAGAAGATCTGGAGCGACTCGGTCGCCGACCTCGCCGAGGAGAACGACGTACCGGTCGTGATCCGCAACCGCCCTGACGACGACGAGCTGTTCGAGCGCCTCAAGGAGGCCGACCCGGACATCATCGTGGCCAACAACTGGCGTACGTGGATTCCGCCGCGCATTTTCGATCTGCCGCGCCACGGCACGCTGAACGTGCACGACTCGCTGCTGCCGAAGTACGCCGGCTTCTCCCCGCTGATCTGGGCGCTGATCAACGGCGAGCCCGAAGTGGGCGTCACCGCCCACATGATGAACGACGAACTCGACGCCGGCGACATCGTGCGGCAGGAGGCGGTGACGGTCGGGCCGACGGACACGGCGACCGACCTGTTCCACAAGACCGTCGACCTCATCGCCCCGGTCACCATCGGCGCGCTCGACCTCATCGCCTCCGGGCAGACGGAGTTCACCAAGCAGGACCGCTCCCAGGCCAGCTTCTTCCACAAGCGGTCCATCGAGGACAGCCGCATCGACTGGACCTGGCCGGCCGAGGACCTGGAGCGCCTGGTCCGCGCCCAGTCCGAGCCGTACCCCAGCGCCTTCACCTTCCACAAGGGCAGGCGACTCGAGGTCCTGGCCGCCGTCGTCTCCGAGGGCCGGTACGGCGGCACACCCGGCCGCATCTTCTACCGCGAGGGCGAGGGCGTGGTGATCGTCGCCGGAGCCGACGCCCGCACCGGCCGCAACCACGGTCTGGCCATCACGCGCGTGCGGACCGAGGACGGCCGGGAGCTGCCCGCGACCGAGCACTTCACCGCCATGGGCGGCTACCTGACCAACCAGCCCTGACGCTGCTGTGAAACTTCTGTGCAACGGGTGAGGCTTTAAGTTTCAAGATTCCTTTTCCGGTGGGCTGCTGCGACAGTGAGTCCCATGGGGGCAGTACATGACGTCGAAGTCGAACCACCGGGACGACAGTTGGCCTACCACGACACGTACCACCGGACTGCCGGCACGCTCCTGAGCCCCGTCCTCGGCTGGGTCCTGGCGCTCACCGGGGCCGTGGTGCTTCCCCTGACCGCCGCGACGGCCGTCGGACCGGAATCCGGGCAGTGGCGTGACCAGAGCCCTGGCCTGCACACCGTGACGATCACGGAGGACACGACGGAGAAGACGGGCACCTCGACGCCGAAGGACCGAGGCGGTTCCGCCGCGACGGCCTCCGTCCCGGCCCCCGTGCCTTCCCCCTTGCCCGCGCCCGGCCCTCTGCAGGGCGACGGCCCGCCGTAGGCGCGGGATCACGCCCGCCAGGAGTACCGCCGTTCGGGCCGGCCGGCGACGCCGTAGCGCAGGGACACCTCCGCGCTGCCGGTGCCGTGGAAGTACTCCAGGTAGCGGCGGGCGCTCACGCGGGACACGCCGGTCAGCGCGGCGCACTCGGAGGCGGACAGGGAGCCGTCCGCCTCGCGCAGGGCCCGCTCGACGAGTTCGGCGGTCTCCACACTCATGCCCTTGGGCAGCGCGGGGGCCGGGGCGGGGACGCCCGTTCCGGCCAGGACCCGGTCGATGTCGGCCTGGCCTCGTACCACTGTCGTGAGCAGCCGGCCCCGCTGGGCGGCATAGCGCTCCAGGCGGGGGCGCAGATCCTCGAAGTCGAAGGGTTTCAGGAGGTAGTCGACGACCCCCTGCCGGACGGCGCCGCGGACCGCGCCGGCCTCCTGCGCGGCGCTGATGACCATGACGTCGCAGTCATGGCCTGCGGTGCGCAGCCGGGGGATGACGTCCAGGCCGAAGAGGTCGGGGAGATACAGGTCGAGCAGGACGAGGTCGGGGCGCAGTTCGTCCACGGCCTCGACCGCCTGTCCGCCGGTATGGGCCACGCCGACGACACGGAACGGCTCGACGCGTTCGACGAACGCGCGGTGGACCCGGGCCACCATGAAGTCGTCGTCGACCACGAGGACGTCGATCGTGCCCGCCTTGTCACGCGTTCCGGTCATGTCGCGTGTTCCGGTCATGTTGCGCGTTCCGGTCATGGGGCCGCTCCTTCCGCCACCGCTTCGGGGAGGTGGCTGACGGTCATGCGTGCGGTGAACACGGCCCCGTCAGGGGTGTTGGCCACCGAGATCTCTCCCCCGTGCCGTTCGCAGACCAGCTTGGTCAGGGCCAGTCCGATGCCGCGCTCGCCCTCCCGCGCGGCCTTGGTGGTGAAGCCGTGGGAGAACACCTCGCGGGCCAGTTCGGGAGCCACGCCCGGCCCCGAGTCGCGGACCACGATCTCCACGCTGGAGGCGTCCTGCCGCAGCGCCACCTCGACCCACCGCTCCCCTTGGTGCGCCGCGGCGTCGACGGCGTTGTCCACGAGGTTGCCCACCACGGTCGCCACGTCGGCGGCGTCCTCCGGGGCCAGCCGCTCCAGCGCGGTGTCGTCCGAGATGCGCAGGCTGACCTTCCGTTCGGCCGCGAGGGACGCCTTGGCCATCAGCAGCGCGGCCACCGCCGTGTCCCGGACGCGGCGGCTGAGGGTGACGTCCAGGGACTGGCGGTGCTGGTTCAACGCGCGGATGTAGCGCACGACTTCGTCCTGCTCGCCGATCTGGATCAGCCCGGAGATGGTGTGCAGCTGGTTGGCGAACTCGTGCGCCTGCGCCCGCAGCAGCTCCGAGGAGCTGCGGAAGGAGCCGATCTCCCGCTCCAGCCGGGCCAGTTCGGTACGGTCGCGCAGGGTGGTGACCGAGCCGAGGAGCCGGCCGTCCTTGGTGACGGTCATCCGGTTCATCACCAGGACCCGGCCGTGGCGGACGACGACCTCGTCCCGCTTGCCGGCGGTGGTTCCGGCCAGCACGTCGCGCAGCCGTCCGTCGATGCCCAGGCCGTCCAGGCTCTGACCGACGCAGTCCTCGGGCAGGTCGAGCAGGCGGCGGCCCATGTCGTTGACGAGGGAGAGCCGGTGCTGCGGGTCCAGGGCGACCACGCCCTCGGCGATCCCGTACAGCATCGCCTCCCGGTGCTCGGCGAGCCCCGCGATCTCCCCCGGCTCCAGCCCGAGGGTCTGCCGCTTCACCCGCCGCGCGAGCAGCCAGGAGCCGGCCACGCCGAGCCCGCTGGCGATGCCCAGGTAGGCGAGCAGATACGAGGAGGCGCCGCTGAGCCGCTGCCAGACGGTCGGATCGGCCTCGCCGATCATCACCGTGCCGAGGATCCGGCCGAGATTCTCCTGCGTCGCCCCGAGGACGGGGACCCGGGCTGCCAGCTCGCGGTTGCCGTCCAGCGTCAGCGGCCCCGACCAGCCCCGCGCCTGGTCGGGGGCATGCCCCTGGGGCAGCCGCTCGCCGATCACCGTGGGATTGGTGGAGCTGACGATCCGGCCGGAGGCGTCGGCCACCGTCACCGAGGTCACTCCGGACTGCGCCTGCGTGGCGAGCACCAGCGGAGCGAGGGTCTCGCCGGGCGCGGGACGCACCAGCTGGCTGCGTACCAGGGGGTTGGCGGCCAGCTGTTCGGCCAGCGCGCTCACCCGGCGTCCCTCGACGCGGTTGAAGGTGGCCTGCGACTGGGCGAGCGAGACCGCGGCGACCGCCAGCAGCACCACCACGACGATGGCGAGCTGGAGCACCAGCATCTCGCCCGCGAGCGAATGGCGACGAAAGGTGGCGACCACAATGAACTCAATCTTCAATGCCGACACAGGTGGGGCGGCTCGTGTGCCGAGTCGCACAATCATGACGCCGGCCAGGGAAAACCGGAAGTGAGGTGTCATGAGACGTCCCGCACGCGCCTTACTCGGCGCCTTCTCGGCCCTGGCCCTGCTGGCGGCCGGCGCGTGCGGTGGGTGGCCGGGCGACGGGCCCGCGCGGGACCTGCGGCTCATGGTGCCCAACACCCCGGGCGGCGGCTACGACACCACGGCCCGTACCGCGGCCCGGGTCATGGAGGAGACCGGGATCGCCTCGGACGTGCAGGTGTTCAATCTGCCCGGCGCCGGCGGCACGGTGGGCCTGAAGCGCCTCGCCGACGAGCGGGGCAACGGCGATCTCGCCCTCCAGATGGGCCTCGGAGTCGTGGGCGCGGCGCACGCGGCCGGTTCCGAGGTGACCGTCACCGAGACCACCCCGATCGCACGCCTCGTCGAAGAGGCCGGCGCGATCGTCGTCCGGAAGGACTCGCCGTACCGGACGATCGGCGCGCTGGTGGACGCCTGGCGCGAGGACCCCGGGAGCCTCCGCGTGGGCGGCGGGTCCTCGGCCGGCGGCCCCGACCATCTGCTGCCGATGCGGCTGGCGCAGACGGTCGGCATCGACCCGAGGAAGGTCGCGTACGTGCCGTACGACGGTGGGGGCGGGGAGCTGCTGCCCGCGCTGCTGGACGGCAGGGTCTCCATCGCCACCAGCGGGTTCGGCGAGTTCCTCGACCAGATCCGCGCCGGCCGGCTGCGGGTCCTGGCCGTCACCGGCGAGCGGCCGGTCGGTGTGCTGCCGGGTGTCCCGACCCTGAAGTCCTCGGGGATCGGCCTGGTCTTCGAGAACTGGCGGGGCGTCGTGGCGCCGCCCGGCATCAGCGACGCCGACCGGCGGCGCTGGGTCGAGGCCCTGACCGAGCTGCACGACTCCCGCCAGTGGCGGGCCGAGCTCCGCCGGCACGGCTGGAGAGACGTGTTCGCCACCGGCCGTGCCTTCGAGTCGTATCTGGCCCGGCAGGACGCACAGGTCGCCGGTCTCGTCAGCCGGCTCGGACAGCGGTGACCTCAGGAGGCGTTCGCGCTGGGGCCGATCCCCTTCAACTCCCGGACCGTGCCGCCGAGTTTCGCGCGGAGGGGTTCGAGCATCTCCGGCTTGGCGCTGACCACCCAGCGCATGCCGACGAGGTACCTGCCCCCGTAGACGCCGGCCGACTCCAGCCAGGTCTCCTTGAGCCTCTCCTCGGGGAAGGTGGTGATGAGGTAGTCACCCTTCTTGGTGTGGCACACGCCCTCGCGCAGCTCGTCCGCCTCGGTGCGGATCTTCACCTTGCAGCCGGTCAGGGCGGCGATCACCTCCGCCTTCGCCGGCGCGACGACTCCGGCGGCGGGAGCGGCGGACCCGCTCGGCTTCGCCGTCCTGCCGCCGGCGGCCGGCTTGTCGTGGTCACCACCGCCGCAAGCGGTGACCAGAGGGAGCACGATCAGCGCGGCGGCGCGCAACCGATGGGCGCGGGACAGGGGCCGGCGGTTGGATCGTGCGTGCGGTTGCTGCTGGGACACGTCGTTTCTCCGGGTGCGAACCGTCCTGCCCTCGCGGGCAGCAGGAGTACTCGTCAGGGGTACGGATGCGCACCCGGAGCCGTTCACACAGGCCGGGGCGTCGGCGCTCTACGCGGCCACCCCGTCCACGACCGGGCTCTCCGTCCCGCCGAACTGGGTCCGGTACAGCTCCGCGTACCGCTCCCCCGCCGCCAGGAGTTCCTCGTGCGTGCCGCGTTCCACGATCCGGCCGGCCTCGACGACCAGGATCTGGTCGGCTGTCCGGATCGTGGAGAGCCGGTGGGCGATCACGACCGCCGTCCTGCCTTCGAGGGCTTCGGCGAGTGCCTCCTGGACGGCGGCCTCGGAGGTGTTGTCGAGGTGGGCGGTGGCCTCGTCGAGGATGACGACGCGCTGCCGGGCCAGCAGCAGCCGGGCGATGGTCATGCGCTGGCGTTCCCCGCCGGACAGACGGTAGCCGCGTTCGCCGACCACTGTGTCGAGACCGTCGGGCAGCGACCGTACGAGGTCGTCGAGCCGGGCCCGGCGCAGGGCGTCCCACAGGTCGCTCTCCGTGGCCGTGGGGCGGGCCAGGAGGAGGTTGGCGCGGACGGTGTCGTGGAAGAGGTGCCCGTCCTGGGTGACCATGCCGAGGGTCTCCCGCAGGGAGCGCGCGCTCAGGTCGCGGACGTCGACGCCGCCGACGCGTACGGCGCCCTCGTCGGCGTCGTACAGGCGCGGCAGCAGTTGCGCGACGGTCGACTTGCCCGCGCCGGAGGAGCCGACGAGCGCCACGGTCTGCCCCGGTTCGGCGCGGAAGGAGATGCCGTGCAGGACCTCGTCACCGCCCCGCTTGTCCAGAGTGGCGACCTCCTCCAGGGAGGCCAGGGAGACCTTGTCGGCGGAGGGGTAGCCGAAGCGGACGTGGTCGAACTCGACCGCGACGGGCCCGTCGGGTACCCGGCGTGCGTCCGGCTTCTCCTCGATGAGCGGCTTCAGGTCGAGCACCTCGAAGACCCGCTCGAAGCTGACGAGGGCGCTCATCACCTCGACACGGGCCCCGGCGAGCGCGGTCAGCGGCGCGTACAGCCGGGTCAGGAGCAGCGCCAGCGACACGACCGCGCCGGGCTCCAGCGTGCCGCGCAGGGCGAGGGTGCCACCGAGGCCGTAGACCAGGGCCAGGGCGAGGGCGGAGACCAGGGTGAGGGCGGTGATGAACGCGGCCTGGGCGGTCGCCGTCCGGACGCCGATGTCCGCGACCCGGCGGGCGCGTTCGGCGAACTCCGCCGACTCCTCCTCGGGACGCCCGAAGAGCTTGACCAGGGTGGCGCCGGGTGCGGAGAAGCGCTCGGTCATGCGGGTGCCCATGGCCGCGTTGAGCGTCGCCGCTTCCCGCTGCATACGGGCCATACGGCTGCCCATGCGCCGGGCCGGGACCACGAACACCGGCAGCAGCACCAGCGAGAGCAGGGTGATCTGCCAGGACAGCGTGAGCATCACGGCGAGCGTGAGCAGCAGCGTGACGAGGTTGCTGACCACTCCGGACAGGGTGTTGCTGAACGCGCGCTGGGCTCCGATGACGTCGTTGTTGAGTCGGGAGACGAGGGCGCCCGTACGAGTGCGTGTGAAGAACGCGACCGGCATGCGCTGTACATGGTCGAAGACGGCGGTCCGCAGATCGAGGATGAGGTGCTCGCCGAGCGTCGCCGACAGCCTCCGGCCGAGGATGCCGAGCGCCGCCTCCGCCACCGCGATCAGCGCGATGAGCAGGGACAGGCGTACGACGGTGCTCTCGGTGCCGCCCGAGACGATCGCGTCGACGACGCTTCCGGCCAGGACGGGGGTCGCCACGGCGAGCAGGGCGGTCCCCACGCCGAGCAGGACGAACAGGGCGATGCGGCGCCGGTGGGGGCGGGCGAACGCGCCGATGCGGCGCAGGGTGGCGAGGGCGAGGGGGCGGCGCTCCTCCTGGGCGTTCATGACGCTGTGCAGTTGTGTCCACGCTGTGGTCTCCATACTCATGGAAGAGAACGTAGAACCTCAAGCATTCTTGAGGTCAAGGCGCTCGCACATCGCCGCGACATCCCGCACAATCGGCCCGAACCCCCTCTCCCCGTCCCCCCGCAAAGGCCCCGATGACGCTCTCCTCCCAGCCGCTCCCCGCGCGTAAGACGCCGTCCGCATGTCCGCAACCCGCCGTTGGCGGGGCGTGGGAAGCCTCAGCGGACGTGACAGCGGTACAACTCCCCGAACTCCGCCCGGGACGACTCCCCCGTCGCGTCCCGGTCCGCCGCCTGCGTCAGATCCTGTGTCTGCTTCCGCTCCTGCTGGTCACCGTGGTCGCGGTGCAGCACCGGTCGGTGCTGGCCGAGGGCTTCGCGCATCTGGGCAACGCCGAGTGGCCATGGCTGCTGGCCGCGGTGGGCGCGACCTGTCTGACCTGGGTCGCCGCCGCCTGCACCCGGCAGGGCGCGGTCGTCGAGCGGCTGCCCCGACGGCGGCTGCTCGCCACGCAGTTCGCGGCGGGCGCGGCCAACCACCTGCTGCCGACGGGGCTGGGCGCGAGCGCGGTCAACCTGCGGTTCATGACGGTGTGCGGGCTGCCGCTCGCCCGCTCCTCGGCGGCTCTCGCGCTGTATCTGCTGGCGGAGAGCATCGGCCGGGTGGCCCTGCTGGGCGTCCTGCTCGTCGCGTTCCCGGACGCGCTGCGGCTCGGCGCGCTGGTTCCGGAGACGGCCTTCGGCCCGCTGCTGGCCGGTGCCGGTGTGGTGTTCGTCATCGCGGTGGCCGTGCTGGCCCTCGTCCGGCGGGTGCGCGCGGCCGTGCTGTCCTTCCTGCGGACGGCGCTCGGTGAGGCCCGCTCGGTGCACACCCGCCCGGCCCGGGCCCTGGCGCTGTGGGGCGGGGCCTTCGCCTTCCCCGCGTTGCAGGCGAGCGTCCTGGTGCTGGTGGGCCGGGCGATGGGGCTGGACGTGCCGCCCGCGCACATGGCGGTGGCCTACCTGGCGGCGACGGTCGCCGTCGCGCTGGTGCCCACGCCGGGCGGGATCGGCTCGGTGGAGGCGGCCCTGGTCATGGCGCTGGTCGCGGCTGGCGGCCCGGCCGCGGTGGCCACGGCCGTGGTGCTGGCCTTCCGGGTCATCACGGTCTGGCTGCCACTGCTGCCGGGCGCGCTGACGCTGGCGGCGCTGGTACGCCTGAAGGTGATCTGACCGGCCGACAAGCCCCGGAGTGCCCGGGCGGAACGCCCGCGGCTTGGCCCGTTCCCCGGTACGAACCACCGTACGGAATGCGGCAGGATGAACGATCGCGCCGACCCCGGGTCAGGGTGGTCGGGCGCGACCGGACATCCCGCAGGACGAACAGGTGACGACGTGACGAAACTTCACATCCGGCCGCCGGCAACGGCGTTCGCCGCAGTTTTCCTTCCCGGAGGTGACAGGTGAACCGGGCGCTCACCGCGGACGATCTGGTCTTCGCCGGCATCGCCCTGGCGTCGGGCCTGCTGGCGGCCTTCGCGCTGCGCATGCTGCTGCGCTGGCTGGGCCGGCACGCCGACCGCACCCGCTGGAGCGGGGACGACGTCATCGTGCACGCGCTGCGGGCCGTGCTGCCGTGGGCCGCGGTGGTGGGCGGCGTGGCGGGCGCGGCGGCGGTTCTGCCGCTGACGAAGACGGTGCAGCACCACACCAACCAGGTGCTGACGGTGCTGCTCATCTCCGTGGCGACGGTGTCGGCGGCGCGGGTGGTGGCCGGTCTGGTGCGCACGGTCACCCAGTCTCGTTCCGGTGTCGCCGGCTCGGCCACGATCTTCGTCAACATCACCCGGATCCTGGTCCTGGCGATCGGCTTCCTGGTGGTGCTTCAGACGCTGGGGATCTCCATAGCCCCCATGCTCACCGCCCTGGGCGTCGGCGGTCTGGCGGTCGCGCTGGCGCTTCAGGACACCCTCGCCAACCTCTTCGCGGGCATCCACATCCTCGCCTCCAAGACCGTCCAGCCCGGTGACTACATCCAGCTCAGCAGCGGTGAGGAGGGCTACGTCGAGGACATCAACTGGCGGCAGACGACGATCCGCAACCTGTCCAACAACCTCGTCGTGCTCCCCAACGGCCAGCTCGCGCAGGCGAACATGACCAACTTCATGCGCCCCGAGCAGCAGCTGACCATCCTGGTCCAGGTCGGGGTGGCCTACGACAGCGACCTGGAGCACGTGGAGCGGGTGACCAACGAGGTCATCGCCGAGACGATGACCGAGGTCGAGGGCGCGGTGCCGGACCACGAGCCGATCATCCGGTTCCACACCTTCGGCGACTCGCGCATCGGCTTCACGGTCATCCTGGGCGTCGGCGAGTTCAGCGACCAGTACCGGATCAAGCACGAGTTCATCAAGCGCCTGCACAAGCGCTACCGCGCCGAGGGCATCCGCATCCCCGCCCCGGCCCGGACGGTGGCGCTCCAGCAGGGCGGGGCCGTCATCCCCCAGCAGCGGACCGGCGAGCTCGAGCCGGGCGACATGACCTCCGCCCGGTTCGACTGAGGCCAGTTCTCGTGCAGGCGCCCGCCCCGCCGGCTGTGCGGCCCGGCCGGGGGCGGGCCGTTCAGTCCCGGTGGCCGGGCGCGTGCGCGGCGTCTGCCATGCCCGCCGTACCGCTCCAGGAGCGCACCCTCGACGGCGGTGAAGCCGCCTCGCCGATCGACACCGCGACCGGTCCTCGATCACATAGCCGCCAGGGTGATCTGCGCCACCTCGGTGGCGATCGGCGGGCAGGAGCAGCACCTGCCCGCGATCCCGTCGCCGGTCAGCCGCTCGGTATGCACGGGCCGCCCGCCTGCGGCGCCCCGCAGTCCGCCGGGCACGGTGCCCCGGGCTTTCGCGGGGAGCGTACGCCCCGGGCTGATCCGCAGCTTCTCGGCCACCTGCTCGAAAGTGCCCGGGCGACCGCCGACGCGGACGGACCGCACGTCCGGGCCGAGCGCGTCGAGGGAGAAGCAGGTCAGGGACCGCCGCCGTGCCGATGCGGGCTGCCGTCGGGGCCGTCGCTCCGCTGCGGTGTCTCATGGTCCGCTTCGCTCGGACGGCTGGCGGGTGCCGGTCACCCGAAACTGGGCGCGGACCCCTGTCGAGACGAGGTCAGTCACGAGATATCTTGATGTCGAGCAATGTTGCAGACGTGGAGCGGAGCACCCGGTGACTGACTCGACCATCATCTATACGCACACTGACGAGGCCCCGGCCCTGGCAACGTATTCCTTCCTGCCGGTGGTCCAGGCGTACGCCTCGCAGGCGGGTGTCGCCGTCGAGACCCGCGACATCTCGCTGGCCGGGCGCATCATCGCCCTGTTCCCGGAGTACCTGACCGAGGACCAGCGCATCCCGGACGCCCTCGCGGAGCTGGGGCAGCTGGCCAAGACGCCCGCCGCCAACATCATCAAGCTGCCGAACATCTCGGCGTCGATCCCGCAGCTCAAGGCCGCGATCGCCGAGCTCCAGAGCCAGGGCTACGCGCTGCCGGACTACCCGGACGACCCGAAGACCGACGAGGAGCGCGACATCCGCGCCCGCTACGACAAGGTCAAGGGCTCCGCCGTGAACCCGGTCCTGCGTGAGGGCAACTCGGACCGCCGCGCCCCCGCGTCGGTCAAGAACTACGCCAAGTCCCACCCGCACCGCATGGGCGCCTGGTCCGCCGAGTCCAAGACGGACGTGGCGACCATGGGCCAGAACGACTTCCGCTCCACCGAGAAGTCCGTGGTGATCGCCGAGGACGGCGCGCTGCGCATCGAGCTCGTCGGCGACGACGGCACCACCACCGTGCTGCGCGAGTCCGTACCCGTCCAGAAGGGCGAGGTCGTCGACGCCTCCGTGATGCGGGTCGCCGCGCTGCGTGAGTTCCTGACCGCGCAGGTCGCCAAGGCCAAGGCCGAGGGTGTGCTGTTCTCGGTGCACCTGAAGGCGACGATGATGAAGGTCTCCGACCCGATCGTCTTCGGCCACGTGGTGCGCGCCTTCTTCCCGAAGACGTTCGCGAAGTACGGCGACAAGCTCGCCGCGGCCGGCCTGACCCCGAACGACGGTCTGGGCGGCATCTACAAGGGCCTGGACGCCCTGCCCGAGGGCGCCGAGATCAAGGCTTCCTTCGACGCCGAGCTCACCGAGGGCCCGGAGCTGGCGATGGTCGACTCCGACAAGGGCATCACGAACCTGCACGTGCCCTCCGACGTCATCATCGACGCCTCCATGCCAGCCATGATCCGCACCTCCGGCCACATGTGGGGCCCGGACGGGCAGGAGCACGACGCCCTGGCGGTCATCCCGGACTCCTCCTACGCCGGCGTCTACCAGGCCGTGATCGAGGACTGCAAGGCCAACGGCGCCTTCGACCCGTCCACCATGGGCACGGTGCCGAACGTCGGCCTCATGGCGCAGAAGGCCGAGGAGTACGGCAGCCACGACAAGACCTTCGAGATCGCCACCACGGGCACGGTCCGCCTGGTCGACGAAAACGGCACCGCGCTCATCGAGCAGTCCGTCTCGGCCGGTGACATCTTCCGCGCCTGCCAGACCAAGGACGCGCCGATCAGGGACTGGGTGAAGCTGGCCGTCACCCGCGCCCGCGCCACCGGCGACCCGGCGGTGTTCTGGCTGGACGAGACCCGTGCGCACGACGCCAACCTGATCGCCAAGGTCGAGCAGTACCTGCCGGAGCACGACACCGAGGGCCTGGACATCCGGATCCTGAACCCGGTCGAGGCCACGAAGCTGTCGGTGGAGCGCATCCGCCGCGGCGAGAACACCATCTCCGTCACCGGCAACGTGCTGCGCGACTACCTGACCGACCTGTTCCCGATCCTGGAGCTGGGCACCAGCGCCAAGATGCTGTCGGTCGTCCCGCTGATGGCGGGCGGCGGCCTGTTCGAGACGGGTGCGGGCGGCTCGGCGCCGAAGCACGTGCAGCAGCTGGTCAAGGAGAACTACCTGCGCTGGGACTCCCTGGGCGAGTTCTTCGCCCTGGTGCCGTCCCTCGAGCAGTTCGCCAAGGTGACGGGCAACGCCCGTGCCCAGGTCCTGGCCGACACCCTCGACCGCGCCACGGCGACCTTCCTCAACGAGGACAAGTCCCCGACCCGGCGCGTCGGCGGCATCGACAACCGCGGCAGCCACTTCTACCTGTCCCTGTACTGGGCGCAGGAGCTGGCCCGGCAGACCGACGACGCGGACCTGGCGAAGGCCTTCGCGCCGATCGCCGAGACGCTGGCCGCCAACGAGCAGAAGATCGTCGACGAGCTGATCGCCGCCCAGGGCAAGCCGGCCGACATCGGCGGCTACTACCAGCCCGACCCGGCGAAGGCCGCTGAGGTCATGCGCCCGTCCGCCACGTGGAACGAGGCGCTGGCGTCGCTGAGCTGACGCCTGGCCTCCCTCGGTCCCTCCGCTCCGCCCCGGCCGGCGCACCGCCCGGCCGGGGCGGAGTCATGTTCGAAGAGGCGGGGTCTCGAGCGGAGCCCCCTGACAACGTCCTGTGGAGCCGCCGCGTGACCGACGACCCCCAGTCCTTCGACGTCCTGCCCGGCGCCGGGCACTCCCCCGTGATCCTGCATGTCCCGCACTCGGCGCGGGAGATACCGCCGTCCGTCCGGGCGGACATCGTGCTGGGCGACGACGAGCTCGCGCGGGAGCTGGACCACATCACCGACGCGCACACGGCGGAGATCGCCGAGGCGGCGGCCGGGGCCGCCGGCGTCGTCCCGTGGCGGTTCGTCAACCGGCTGTCGCGGCTGGTCGTCGACCCCGAGCGCTTCCCCGACGAACGGGAGGAGATGCGCGTCGTCGGAATGGGCGCGGTCTACACCCGGACCACGCACGGCGCTGTGCTGCGGTCCGGGGACGTCGAAGCCGGGCCGCTCGTCCAGCGGTACTTCCTGCCGTACGCGCGGGCGATGACCCAGGCCGTGGCGGACCGCCTGGCGGCCACCGGACGGGCCGTGATCATCGACGTGCACTCCTATCCCCGCGCCCGGCTGCCGTACGAGCTGCACGGGGAGGGGGCCCGTCCGCCGGTGTGTCTCGGCACCGACTCCTTCCACACCTCTCCCGGGCTGCTGGACGCCGCGCGGCGGGCCTTCGGGGAGACGGAGCTCGACAGCCCCTTCAGGGGGGCCTACGTGCCGCTGGAGTTCTACGGGACCGACCCGCGGGTCGAGGCGCTCATGGTGGAGATCCGCCGGGACACCTACATGACCGAGCCGGGCGGTCCCGCCAGTCCCGGTCTCGGGCGGCTCGCCGCCGCGCTGGCCCGCCTGGTAGACGCCG
Source organism: Streptomyces azureus (assembly GCF_001270025.1). NCBI lineage: Bacteria > Bacillati > Actinomycetota > Actinomycetes > Kitasatosporales > Streptomycetaceae > Streptomyces > Streptomyces azureus. Next base: position 77,087 of record NZ_DF968346.1, read on the forward strand.
TGTCCGGCTGACCGCCACCGGCTTGAACTCCCGCGCGACAAGCGGCGGGGACGCGGTGAGGCTGGGGGAATGAAGGAGGAGACCACCACGCCGACCGGCCAGGCACCGCCCCCGGTACGGGACTGGCCCGTCCTCGACCTGGACGGGACGGAGTTCGGCCCGGTCCTCGCGGAGCTGATGCGCGAGGGCCGCTGACCCGGATCCGGCTGCCGTACGGCGAGGGGTGGGCGTGGCTGGCCACCCGCCACGACGACGTGAAGCTGATCACCAACGATCCGCGGTTCAGCCGCGCGGAGGTGACTGGTCGTCAAGTGACATGGACGGTACCGCACTTCAGCCGCCGCCCGGTTCGCTCGCCTTCACCGACCAGCCCGACCACAACCGGCCGCGCAAGGCCGTCGCCGGCGCCTTCACCGCCGGCTCGATGAAACGGCAGATCATCTCCACCTCGGGCGGGGCCGAGGCCGCCGACCGGGCCAAGGGCAGCCTGTACGGCTGGCTCACGCAGACGATCCGCTCCCGTGCGCACAGCACCGGCGGCGACGTGTACTCCCTGCTGGGCGCCGCCGTGGCCGCCGGCGACATCAGCGATACGGAGGCGGTCGGCCTCGCCGGACCGCTCCAGACCGGCGGCGAGGCCGTCATCCGCAACTGCGGGCAGATGCTCTGCCTGCTGCTCACCGGCCCGAGTCGCGGCAGACGTGGCACGAGCGGCCCGGGGCGTGCGACGCGCTGCTGGCCGAGCTGCTGCGCCGCACGCCCGGACTGCGGCTCGCCGTCCCCGCGGACCAGGTGGCCTGGCGCCGCAAGACGATGCCCCGGGGGCCGAGGACACTGCCCTGCACCTGGTGACCCGTGAGGCCTACGCCCGCAGCCACTCCGTCACCACCACGTCGCCGCCGGTCCGCAACCGCAGGGCGAACGGGCCCTGGGGCGGTGCGTCGGCGGTGAAGCGGCCCAGATCGTCGGACGTGAGCGAGGAGCCGGGGCCTGGTCCGGTCAGGACCTCGATGCCGGCCGGCTGGGGCGGCAGCACCTGGCCCATCAGCCGGTGCGTGGTGACCTCGACGTCGACGGTCACCTCACCCGCCTGGAAGGTCAGCATCCGGGGCGGGTCGCCGGCTCCCCGGACCGGGAGGGCGTCGACCAGCGAGTCGAAGGTGAGTTCCGCGACGCGGGCGTCCAGGTCGTGCAGTGCGTAGGCGTCGACGGCGATCTGCTGGAGTTCCGCCGGCACGGGGTCCAGGACGGCGGCGGCCTGCCGGAGTTCCTCCTCCAGCAGGCCGGCGTCGAACTCCTGGTCCTCCCAGCCGTCCTCGTCGAACACGTCGTCGTTCATGTCGCTCATATCGTCCCCCGCGCTTCGAGCCGGGCCCGCAGGCGCCGCAGGCAGCGCTGGCGCAGCGGCCCGATGCTGCCCACCGCGATCCCGAGCGCGGCGGACACGTCCTGGTAGCTGGGCGGCGGCGTGGCCATCAGTACCCGCAGCAACTGCCGGCACCGCTCGCCCAGTTCCTCGAACTCCTGCCACAGCCGCCGTACCCGTTCGCTCTGGGCGGCGGCCTCCTCGGAGTCGAGCAGCGACTGTTCCGGCGTGCCGTCCTCGCTGACCCGGTCCAGGAGCTGTGGATCGTCCGTCAGGGTCAGTCGTTGCGAACTCCGGATGACCTTCAGGCACTCGTGGCGCGCGGTGCTCGCCAGCCACGCGCCCGCCTTGCCGGGTTCCCGGATCCGCCCGAGGTGCTGGGCGAAGCGGAACCAGGCGGTCTGGTACACCTCGTGGGCGTCCGCGTCGGACAGCCGGTGGGCCCGCACCACGGACCACACCAGGGGGCTCAGCCCTTCCACGAGCGCCTTCCAGGCCGCCGCGTCGCCGTCGGCGGCGGCCTGGACGAGCGCGCCGGCATCAGTACGGTCCACGGCAGCCCCACCCCTCGAGTACGGCACGTCATCGTACGCCGTGGAGGGGGCAGTTCCGGCCCTCACAGGCCGGGGGCGAGACGGACGACCGGGACAGGACGCCAGGTGGGCGGGCGCAGCACGGGTACGTGCGCCCCGCGCACTTCCGCGACCCCGGTGCCGGCGGCGAGCAGCTGCCGCCGGGCCGCGCGCGGGTCGGCCTCCTTGTGCGCCGTCATGTGGGCGGCGATCAGGCCGGCCGTCACGGGGGTGGCGAAGGACGTGCCGCTCCACTGCGCGTACCCCTCGAACATCACCTGGTCCGGCTTGGCGGAGGCGTTCTCGTCGCTCAGCACACCGGTGTGGCGGGGGTGCCGGCAGGTGCAGCCGTAGGTGAAGCCGTAGCGGCAGGCATCGTACGTGGAGTGCTGGTAGACGTACGGGACGGGCGTCTCGAAGCCGGTGAGGGCACTGGTGAGTCGCTCGCCGGGGGCGTAGACCTTCACCCACGGGCCGTGGTTGGTGAAACAGGCGCCGGACTCGCCGTCGCTGCGCAGCGCGCCGACCGACAGCACGGAGTCCTCCCAGCCGGGCAGGTCGGCGTAGGCGGCGGGCCAGAAGGGGGTGGCGCTGCCGTTGTTGCCGGCGGCGGCGACCAGCAGGGTGCGCTGCTCGCGCAGTTCCCGCATGAAGTTCTCCACGCCGAGCAGGCCGTCGGTGCGGCCGTTGGAGGTGCCGGCGGAGAGGCTGAGGACGTCGGGCCAGCCGCCGGCGTCGACGGCCTCGAAGAGCTTCTCGCCGAACTCCGACTCCAGGATGGCGCCCGCGTCGTTGAGGCTGCCGCGCACGGTGATGTCGGTGTTGGGCGCGACGGCGGCGACGAGCCCGGCGATGAACGTGCCGTGCCCGACGTACTGCTGGAGGATCCCCTGCTCGTCGCGCTCCTGGACCTGGGCGTCGCCGTCGGTGTGGGCGAGGAGCGTGCAGGAGCGGTAGTCGTGCGTGAGGCCGGTGTCGACGACGAGGACGCCGACGGCGGTGCCCGGGTCGTACGCCGTGTCCGCGGCCGCCGGGTTGGGCGGCTCGCTCGCCGGGACGGGTACGGGTTCGTCGCCTGGGCAGGCGTTGACCGCGATGTGCACCACGTGGTTGCGGGCGACCATCCGGTGCCCGGCACGGGCCTCGCGCTCGCGCACGGACCGCAGTGCCTGCGTGACGGCACGGTCGGTTCCCCGGCTCCCCTCGCCGGGGTCGCCGACCCGGATCCGGGTGACGCCACTGCGGTTGGCCTGCGGGCCCGCCCTGCGGACCTGGTCCTGGTCGAGGTCGGGTGCCGCCGTGAAGTGCGCCCGTACGGTGTCCTCGACGATCCGGGCCTCTTCGCCGTCGCGGACGAGGACGACGCCCTTCTCGTACATGAACTCGGCCGAGTCGTCCGGTCCCGTCGCCAGGGGGACGTCGGGCATCGAGCGCTGGATCTGGTCGAACTGCTCGTGGAATCGCTGAGGTGCCATGCGGGTCCTCCCACTGGGCGACGGCGTCGGTCGGTGCGGCGAACGGTCGTCGGTACTCGTCGACAAGAGCCGCCGGGCGGCCTTTTGATACAGCGCCAACCTGTGTGGTGCGGTTCGGGGGCCACTACCATCCGAGAAGTGACAGCGGGAAGCAACTCGGTGCAGGAACTGCTGCCGATGGTGTTCGCCGACCCGGGCGAGGCTCTCACGAGCGCCCGGGCGCTGCTCGACGCCGATCCCTCCCCGCTGGACGCCTCCGTCGCGCATCAGGTGATCGGCATCTGGCAGCGGGACTTCGGTGATCTGCGGCTCGCGCTGAGCCATCTGCGGCGGGCCCGGGAGTTCGCGGCGCGGGCGGACTCGGCCGACCGGGAGGCGGACGTGCTGGCCACCCTGGGGGTGGCGCTGGTGCACGCGGGCCGTACCCGGGAGGGCCTGGCGGCGTTCGAGCGGGGGGTCGCGCGGGGCGGCGGGCACACGCGGGCGCGGGTGCTGTACCGGCGGGCGTACGTGTGGTGGGTGCTCGGTCACCATCGCGAGGCACTGGAGGACGTACGCCGGGCGATTCCCGTGCTGCGCCAGGCGGAGGACGTGATCTGGACGGCGCGTGCGCTGACCCTGCGGGCGACCGTGCATCTGGCGCTGGGGGCGGTGGAGCGGGCCGAGGCGGACTTCACGGCGGCCGAGGCGCTGTGGGACACCACGGGCCAGGAGCACGACAAGGCCGACGCCGTGGAGAGCCGGGGGCTCGCCGCGTTCCGGTCCGGTGACGTGCCGGCGGCGCTGCGGCTGCTGGACGAGGCGGAGGAGCGGTACGCCCGGCTGGGCACGCCCACGTTCATGCTGAACATCCGGCGCTGTGAGGTGCTGATGGCGGCCGGGCTGGCCCCCGAGGCGCTGGCCGAGGCGGACGCGGCGATCGGGAAGCTGGACGGGATCGGCGGGCAGTCCACCCGCAAGGCGGAGCTGCTGCTGGCCGCAGCGCGTGCCGCACGGCTGGCGGGCGACCCGCACACCGCGATCGCCCGCGCCGCCTTGGCGGTACGGCTGTTCGCCGGGCAGCGCCGCACCTGGTGGGAGACGCACGCCCGGCTGGTGCTGATCGAGGCGCGGCACGCGGCCGGGCGCGGCTCGGGGCGGCTGGTCGCCGACGCCGCGGCGGTGGCCGGGAAGCTGGCCGCCTTCGGTGCGCCGGCCGCGCCGGAGGCGTCGCTGCTCGCGGGCCGGATCGCGCTGGGCCTGGGCTGGACGGCGGACGCGGAACGGCATCTGGCCGTCGCCGCCCGCAGCAGACGGAACGGCCCGCCGCTGGCGCGGATGACGGGCTGGGCGGCGCAGGCGCTGCGGGCCCGGGCCGCCGGGTCCACCCGGGGCGTGCTGGAGGCGTGCCGGCGCGGCCTGGACGTGCTCGACGACCACCGGATGACGCTGGGCGCCTCGGAGCTGCGGGCCCGCGCCACCGAACAGGGCGCGGAACTGGCCGCGTTGGCCGGGCGGGCCAGTCTGGTCTCCGGCGGCCCGCGGCGGCTGCTGGTGTGGAGCGAGCGCTGGCGGGCCACCGTGCTGTCCACCCCGCCGACCCGGCCGCCCGCCGACCCGGAACTGCTCAGCGGCATGACCGCCTTCCGCGAGATCGCCTCCCGCGCGGAGGCCGCCCGGATGGAGGGCCGGCCGGTTCCGGCACTGGAGCGCGAACAGCGGCGCCTGGAGCGGCAGATCCGCTCCCGGACCCTGCACATGCGCGGCGAGGCCCCCGGGGGCGGCGACCGGTTCGACGTCGGCCGGCTGCTGGACCGGCTGGGCGACGAGGTCCGGCTGGTGGAACTCGCCGTGCTCGACGGGCGGGTGCAGGTGCTGCTGTGCGGGCAGGGGCGGGTGCGCAGGTTCGAGGCCGGGCTGCTGGCCGACGCGGAGACCGAGACCGAGCACGTACAGGCGGGGCTGCGGCGGCTGGCGCATCCGGGGGCCGAGGCGCGGCTTCCCATGGTGGAGGCTGCGGGGCGGCGGCTGGAGGAGCTGCTGCTCGGGCCGGCCGCGGCCCACCTGGGCGGCGGCCCCGTGGTGATCGTGCCGCCGGGGCGGCTGCACCGGGTGCCGTGGGCGCTGCTGCCGTCGCTGCGGGAACGGGTGCTCAGCGTCTCGCCGTCGGCGGGCAGTTGGCTGCGGGCCCGGGAGACCGCGCCGCCGCCGGACGGCCGCCATGTGCTGGTACGCGGCCCGGGCCTGGCCACGGGCGGCGCCGAGGTGCCCGAACTGGCCGGGCGCTACGCCTGTGCGACCGTCCTGGAGGACGACGAGGCGCGGGTGCCGCGTGTGCTGGAGGAGCTGGACGGGGCCGCGCTGGCGCACATCGCCGCGCACGGCACGTTCCGCGCGGACAGCCCGCTGTTCTCCTCGCTGCGGATGGCCGACGGCCCGATCGTCGTGCACGACTTCGAGCGTCTGGACCGCAGCCCCTACCGGATCATCCTCTCCTGCTGCGACACCGCCCTCCTCGCCTCCGTCGGCGCCGACGAACTGCTCGGCCTGGTCACCGCGCTGCTGCCGCTCGGCACGGCCGGGGTGGTGGCGTGCAGCGCGCCCGTCAACGACGCCGCCGTGGTGCCGCTGATGCTCGCGCTGCACAAGGGCCTCGGGGCCGGACTGTCCCTGGCGGAGGCGCTGCGCGACGCCCGGGCCGCCCTGCCGGGCGACGCGCTGCACCAGGCCACGGGGTGGGCGTTCTCGGCGTTCGGGGCGGCCTGACCCGTCCCCTGTTCGGGTCAGGCCGCCGGTCTGGTTGGGCCGGGACTTCTTCTGCAAAAAGCCTCAGGCCGACTGGGCTTGCGGGACTTCCGTCAGCCAGGGCAGGGCGCCGCGGTCGCTCGCGCCGAGGCGGGCGTAGGCGCTGTACAGGTGGTTGCCGACGGTCCGGATCGACAGGGTGAGGCGTTCGGCGATCTGCCGGTTGCTCAGGCCCGCCGCCGCGAGCGTGACGATCTGCCTTTGCCGGGCGGTGAGTTCGCCGAGGACCAGCCCGGACAGGGCGGGTGTGCGGGCGCCCTGGCAGCGCCGGGCCAGGGCGACGGCCCGGGTGCGGGAGTGCCGGGCGGCGCTCGGATCGCGGTGGGCGCGCACGGCCTGGGCGTGCGCCTCCGCGGCGAACAGCGTGAAGCCGCGCCGCTCCAGCTCCTCGGCCACCTCGTCCAGGGCCGGGCCGTCGGCACGGGTCAGCGCGTCGGCGTGCCGGGCGAACACGCCGGTCAGCCGGTCGATGCCCTTCTCGGGGGCGCCGAGACGGACGGCGTCGTAGGGGTCGGTGAGGGCTTCGAGGTCCAGGTCCCCCCGGCTGTCCACCGGTGCGGAGGCGCGGGTGATTTCCTCCCGGCACGACGCGTCCCCGGGATCGCCCCGCAGGCCCTCTCTCGCCCAGGCCTCCGCCTCCCTCAACTCGCCCCGCAGCCGGGCGAACCGGGCGCGTACGGCGGCGTACCGGCCGGGCAGCGGGCCGCCCTCGGCGACCAGCCACTCCCCCACCGGCGTGGGCATCGCCCGTACGTCGTCCCGGTCGATACGGCGGGCCAGTGCAGCCGACTCGGCGTCGAGCGCCGAGGCGTACGCGTCCGGCGTCCGGGACAGCCGGCGCGCCCGCAGCCGGCCCGCCGCCGCCCTGAGCACCGGGCCGTGGAGGGGGTGGGCGAGACGGACGCCGCCCAGGTCGTCGACCTCGATCAGGCCGTCGGACTCCAGGACTTCGAGGGCTCCGAGGTCGAGGTCGTCCAGTGTCGGCGACAGGGGTTCGGCGAAGGCGAGGCGGTCGAGGGTCTCCCGTTCGAGCGGGCAGGTACGGCCGAGGACATGGGCGGTGCGTTCGCGGACGGCCGTGGTCAGTGGCACCGGACCCCGCCACGCCCGTTCGTCGGTGCCCGGCACGGGGGTCAGCAGTCCGCGGACGGCCCCCAGCAGGTCGCGCAGCAGCCGCAGGTCCCCCTGGCTCAGGCGCCGCAGCCGGTTGACGGTCAGCGGCTCGAGAGGTCCGGCCCCGGCTGCCGCGAGCAGTTGCGCGCTCTCCTCCTCGGGCAGCCGTTCCAGGGCGAGTCGCGGCAGCAGCTCACCGGTCCACAACCGGGAGATCGCACCGGGCGCCGGGCTGCCGTCCGTGGCGACGACCAGCAGGCGGGTGCGGCCGTGCACGGCGAGCTGGTGGACCAGGGCGGCGGAGGCGTCGTCGAGCAGCTGGGCGTCGTCCACGACCAACGTCCGTACGCCCGACAGGAGCTGGACCGCGCGGTGCAGGGTGACCGCCTCCGGCAGCAGATGGGCGAACGCGGCGAAGGGGATGGCCCGGGTCTCGGGCGTACCCGCCGCCCGGGCGCAGTCGGTGCCGCGGAGCGCCTCGGTGACGAGGCGGGTCTTGCCGCAGCCCGCCGGGCCCGTCACCACGATGCCACGGCGTCCGCCGGCCAGGGACCGGCGGACCAGCTCCAGTTCGTCCTCCCGCCCGGCGAACGGCCAGGGCAGCTCCAGCATCGTCGCGTCCCGCTCGTAAGTCGTCACACATGCATGAGCGCGGTTACTCACTTCTGATACAGGGCGACTTGAGTAGCCCCCGACTCAGGCGCCCGGGACCGGCCGGGGGGCAGGCTGTGGCCATGACCGCACGCTACTGCTCGCTGGCACAGGCGCCGGCGCCCGCCTTCGCACCCGGGCTGGCGGCCGAGCGGCTGAGCGCGCTCGTGAGCGGGCGGCGGATGTGGGTCAACGGCACGGTCCTGCACTACTGCTTCTTCGACCGTGACACCGACGCGTCCGTCATCCCCGTGCCGGGGACGGGGATGACGCGACGGGTGTCGTGGGCCGGCGCCAGGGAGCAGCGGGACGTGGTACGCGAGTGCTTCGAGGAGTGGCAGAACCTCGGCATCGGGATCACCTTCGCCGAGGTCGACGACCCCTCGGAGGCCGAACTGCGCATCGGGTTCCAGCTCGGCGCCGGCTCCTGGTCGGCGGTGGGCCGGGACGCGCTGCCGGCCGGCCGGCACGAGCGCACCATGAACTTCGGCTGGGACCTGACCGCGCCCGGGGAGCGCGGGACGGCCCTGCACGAGATCGGGCACGCGCTCGGCATGCTGCACGAGCACCAGAGCCCGTTCGCCGGCATCCACTGGGACGACGAGGCCGTGTACGCCGAACTGGCGGGCCCGCCCAACCACTGGAGCCGGGAGCGGACGCACTACAACATCCTGCGCAAGCTCGACCCGGACGAGGTCAACGGCTCCGCCTGGGACCCGCATTCGATCATGGAGTTTCCGTTCTCGTCGGGGCTGGTCCTGGAGCCGGAGCAGTACCGTGCGGGTCTCAACCCGCCCGGCACCCTGTCCGCCGCCGACAAGGAGTTCGTGCTCCGCTGGTATCCGCCGGCACATCCGGCGGGTCCGCCCGCGCTGGTGCCGTTCCGCTCGGCACCGCTCGGTCTCGGGCCGGGCGAGCAGGCCGATTTCGTCGTCGACCCGCCGGAGACCCGCACGTACACGCTGGGCACCTTCGGCGACAGCGACGCCGTCGTCGTGGTCTTCGAGGAGCGGGACGGGGAACCCCGCTACCTCGCCGGGCAGGACGACGGAGGAACTGCGCACAACGCCACGATCAGCGCCCGGCTCGTCAAGGGCCGCCGCTACTTCGTCCGCGTACGCCTGTACTCCGCCTGGGGTTCCGGCGAGACGGCGGTGATGTGCTGGTGACGGCACGGATCCGCCGTGCGGGCATCTGAGCCACAGTCCGGCGCCGGGGGAAGGGTCGAGGACGTCGCCTCATCGGGGGTGGGTGACGTCCTCGACCACGCCATGCGTCGGCCACGGTGGCGGGCGGCACACCGGCTCGCTCGTCGGGCTGGACACCGGCGCGCCCCCCTCCTGGACGACGTGGACCCACTGCGCTTCCCCGGCGTGCCGGAGCCGGCCGCTGGGTCTGACGGGGGGCGATCTGCACTGGCGGGAGGTCACGGCGGCGTGCGCTTAGAGATGGCTAGTGCCCCGGCAGGCAACGTTTGCCCGTCAAGGAGCGGCGTCCGGTGCGTGCTCTGGGGGTACCCCCTGCTCGAAGAGCTTGGGGGAGTGCCGGCCGGAAGCCCTCGTGCTGGATGTACTCGGGCTTACGGCCGGTGCGGCGAGAGGGCGTGCCGGGTGTCGCGACGGGGCGAACGTCGCCTGCCGGGGCACTAGCGCGGCACCGCGCACACCATATGACTCCCGACTGGTCCCCGGATCCGTACCTGCGCCGTGCCCCACCGTGGAGACGCCGGGCTCGCGACCTGGTTGACTGCGCCCGCACACTGAGGATGTTCGGCGAGTGCGTGCCGGCTGTTCCACCACCTGAAACGGGCCGGCATCGGCGACGTCAACTTCGGTCGTTCGCCCTCGTCCGGGACCACGCCACGCGCACCTACACCTATGCCCCGGACCGGCGGTTCACCTCCGAGGACCTGGGCATGGCCGCCGAACCCCGCTACCCGAACACCTGCCTCGCCCAGCTCGCCGAACCGCTCCGGCCCGGCAGGCCGCGCACCGGCGCCCGCCCCTGACAGCCCGCGCTCACCCCCGATGCCGCTCCGGGGGTCCGGGGCCCCGGGGGTCCGGGGCGGCAGGTCCGGGGCGGCGACTCGCCGACCCTGCGGGGCCTGGCCGCGGTCACGCTCGCTCTTCTGCCGGCCTTGGGGAAGTGGCGGCCCGGCCCGTTGTCCGTGCTCAGCCGACACCACGGGAGGTGGCTTGTGCGAGCAGACCGTCGACGAACGTGCGGAGTCCCTGGGGGTAGCTGTCCCGTGCGGCCAGCGCGGCCCATCGGACACCGATGGCGGCCAGGTGGGGCACACGGGACGGGTCCAGGTCGTCGCGGTAGGCGAAGGGCCGGCCTTCGTCCCGTCGGCGGGCGGAGTGGGCGCGGACGAGGACCTCGCCGACGGTGTAGTACCAGATGTTGCGGAAGACGTCCACGCTCTGTTCGGGTGTGCATCCGTAGTCGTCGGCACCGGCCACGATGGCTTCGACCATCCACATCGCCGATTCGTCGAGGAGGCCGACGAACCCGTCGGCCGAGAGCACCTCCGCGGCCCATGGCCAGGCCGCGAGGGCGTCGTGCATCGCGGTGGCGGCCGTGATGATGCGCTGCCGTGGGTCACCGGGCAGCTGCGGGCGTTCGATCTGCTCGATGTGGTGATTGAGCAGGAGCAGCAGCAGGTCGTCCTTGTTCCGGATGTGGTGGTAGAGGGTCGTCGCCCCGATGCCCATCTCGGCGGCCAGGCGGCGGATCGTCAGCTTCTCCCAGCCGTCCTGGTCGATGAGCCGACGGGCGGCCACCAGGATCTGCGCACGGGAGGTCAGGGGTGGCCGGCCGGTGCGGCCGTGCGGCGCGGGCGCTCGGGACATCGTCCCATCATGCCGCCCCGCCGTCCTCCGCCTCGAAACGGGTGCGGTTCAGCTTTCGTGTTCACGGCGGCCTGCCTCGTGCTAATTTCGGAACATGTTCGAAAAGTCAAAAGGCAGCGTCGGGAAGGGAGTTCGTGATGACGGATAGTTCCGGTGCTCGGCCAGGTCTCACGCTCGCCGCGGTGGCCCTCGTGCAGTTCATGGTGTCGCTGGACCTGTCGGTCGTGAACGTCGGACTCCCGCAGATCGCCGTCGGCCTCGGCTTCAGCGCGGTGGGCCTGACCTGGGTGATCCACGCCTACGCCCTCACCTTCGGCGGGCTGCTCCTGCTGGGTGGCAAGGCCGCCGACCGGTACGGCCGCAGGCGGATCCTGCTGCTCGGACTCGGCCTGTTCGGGCTCGCCTCCCTCGTCGGCGGGTTCGCCCAGGAACCCGGCCACCTTGTCGCCGCCCGAGCGGCACAGGGCATCGGAGCCGCCGCGCTGGCTCCGGCCGCACTGGCGCTGCTGACCGCGACGTTCCCCACGGGCAGGGCCCGCATCCGGGCCTTCGGGGTATGGAGTGCGACGAACGCCGCCGGCGGCGCCCTCGGCGTCTTGTCAGGCGGCCTGCTCACCGAGTACGCCAACTGGCGATGGGTCATGTTCGTGAACGTGCCGATGGCCGCTTGTGCGCTGGCCCTGGCCCGGCGCGGCGTCGCCGGCGGCCGGCCGACCGCTCGCGGTGGCCGTCCGGACGTGCTCGGTGCCGTCCTGGTCACGGCGGGCATGACCCTGCTGGTGTTCGGCGTCGTGCGCACGGATCAGTATGCGTGGACCTCGCCGGTCACCCTGGCGACTCTGGCGGTCGCCGCCGCACTGCTGGCCGCGTTCATCTGTGTCGAGCTGACCACCGCCCGCGAACCTCTGATCCGGCTCGGCCTGTTCGCCAACCGCTCGGTCACCGGCGCGAACGTCTACACGCTCCTGGTCGGTGCGGCCATGACCTCCTGCTTCTACTTCGCGTCCCTCTACCTCCAGCAAGTCCTCGGGACGGGGCCGGCCCGGACCGGGATCATGTTCCTGCCGTTCGCCCTCGCAGTGGTCGCCGGCTCCGTGTTCGCCGTCACATTCGGCCACCGTCTCGTCCCCTGCACCCTTCTGGTCATCGGCGGACTCCTGGCTGCGACCGGGCTCGCCTGGTTCGGCCTGATCAGCCCCGCTGGCACCTTCACCACCGACGTCCTCGGGCCCTCGATCGTCACCGGCGGCGGCTTCGGGCTCTGCCTCGGACCGGTCGCCTCCCTCGCCACCGCCGGCGTCGCGCCCCACGAGACCGGCACCGCCTCAGGCCTGCTCAACAGCTCACGCCAGATCGGCGCCGCACTCGGACTCGCCGCCCTCGGCGCCGCGGCGCACCATCGCACCGGCCCGGCCGCCACACCCCAGACACTCAACGACGGATACGCGCTCGGGCTGACCCTCAGCGCCGCGCTCCTGGTCTGCGCAGTCCTCGTCGCCCTCGCCGTCCTGCGTCGAACCAGTCCACCGTCACGCGTTGAGCGGACCGATGACCGTGATCTGCTCCCCGCCCGGGGTTGACCATGCGGGCGAGCCGTTCGTCCGGGGGTCCTTGATCACGGCGTGTTACGACGGCACGCCCACCGACGACCTCGGCTCGGCTACGGGCCTGGTCGCGACGAGATCGACGAAGACAGGAGGACCATGAGCACCACCGACCTCGCCACAGCGAGGGGGCAGTCCACACCACACCAGTCCACACCGCCAACGGATGCCGGTTCCACGGCGGGACGGAACATGGCGAGGCTGCTGCGCCCCTATTACTTGAGTTTCGCCGCCGTTGTGACCCTGCAGGTCATAGGCGCCCTCGCGGGTCTGATGCCGCTGCTGGCGGTCGTCGAACTGGGGCGCACTCTGCTGGCGCCCGGCCCGATCGATCACGGTCATGTCTGGTTCGTCGTGATCGCGGGTGCGGTCGGCTTGTTCCTCCGACTGCTGTTCACGGCCGCGTCGTCAGGAATCGGGCACATCGTCGACGGTCAGGTGCAACTGACGTTCCGCCGGCAACTGGCCGCGCAACTGGGGCGCGTACCGATCGGCTGGTTCTCCCGGCGCGGTACCGGCGAGCTGGCAAAGATGGTGGGCGAGGACGTCAGCGCCGTGCACCCGTTCATCGCCCACACTCCCGGCGAGCTCGTCTCCGCCTTCGTGGTGCCGCTGGTGTCGCTGATCTACCTCTTCACCATCGACTGGCGGCTCACACTGATCACGCTGATACCGGTCGTGCTGGCAGTGGCGCTGGTCCCCCTGATGATGACCCCGACCCGGCTGCGTGAACAGGAGGAGTTCGATGCCGGCATGGGGCGGATCGCGAGTTCGGTCGTCGAGTTCGTCCAGGGCATCGCGGTGGTCAAGGCCTTCGGCGGAAGTGAGCGCGCCCACCGTACGTTCCTGACGGCCGTGGACGATTTCGTCGGCAGCTTCTTCCGGATGGTGCGCGGGCTCGCCGGGGTCGCCGCCGGGATGCAGGTGGCGCTGTCGCCCCCATTCGTGCTGCTGGTCGTGCTGATCGGCGGTACGGTTCTCATCACCACCGGTGACATGGCCGCGGCCGACCTGCTGCCCTTCCTGCTGCTCGGATTGGGCCTGACCGCTCCGGTGGCGGCCCTGGGCCACGGCTTCGACGATGTGCAGGCCGCCCGGCGCGCGATCGGCCGGATCCGGGACGTGCTCGAGGTGCAGCCGCTACCGGAGCCCACGCACCCGGCCACGCCCCAGGGGCACCGGGTGGAACTGCGTGACGTCCGATTCGGCTACGAAGCCGATCACGAAGTGCTGCGCGGGATCGACCTGGTGCTCGAACCGGGGACGGTCACCGCGATCGTCGGGCCGTCGGGAAGCGGGAAGTCCACGCTGGTGCAGCTGTTGCCACGGTTCTTCGACCCGACCCACGGTTCGGTCGCCCTCGGCGGCGTCGATCTGCGCGAGCTCGGCAGCCGGGAGCTCTACCGGAAGGTCTCCTTCGTCTTCCAGGACGTCCGGCTGCTGCGCGCGTCGGTCGCGGACAACATCGCGCTGGCCGTACCGCACGCCGAGTTCGACGACGTGGTGCGCGCCGCCCGGCTGGCGCACATTCACGATCGGATTCTCAGGCTGCCCCGCGGATACGAGTCGGTGATCGGTGAGGATGCCGGGCTGTCGGGCGGCGAGGCACAGCGGATCTCCCTCGCACGCGCACTGCTCGCCGACGCGCCGGTTCTCGTGCTCGACGAGGCGACCGCCTTCGCCGACCCGCAAACCGAACAGGCGGTGCGCCGCGCACTGGCGACGCTGGAGGGCACACAGACGATCCTGGTCATCGCCCATCGCCTGGAGACGATCGCTGAAGCCGACACCGTCGTGATGCTGGACAGCGGGTCGATCGTCGAGCGCGGCAAGCCCGCCGAACTGCTGGCACAGAACGGAAAGTTCGCCGCGTTCTGGCAAGCCCAACGGTCGGCGATCGCCGACCGGACCGAAGCCCGCAGTGGCGTACGGCAGGGAGGCGAGCCCCGATGATTCGAATGCTGCTGCGCGTGCTGGGGCACGAGTACGCCCAGCCGGTGCGTCGCGCCGTGGCCCTGATGACGGCGACCGCCCTCGTCGAGGGTTTGTCCTACGCCCTGCTGGTTCCCGTGCTGCGGGCACTGTTCGGGAGCACACCCGAAGACGCCTGGCCCTGGCTGGTCGCGTTCGGGGCCGCGGTCGCCGTCTACGCGGTGCTGCGTTATGTCAGCGATCGGTCCGGTTTCCTGGCCGGGACCACGCTGTTGCGCGGCACGTACCACCGTCTCGGCGACCATCTGGCCCGACTGCCCATCGGCTGGTACGACTCAGGCCGCCTGGGGGAGGTATCCGTCCTTGCCAGCCGCGGCGTCCTCCAAGCGATGAGCGTGATCGCGCATCTGCTGGCACCGTTCATCTCCGCCTGCGTGACCCCCCTGACGATTGTTGCCGTCATGCTGGCCTTCAACTGGCAGATGGGGCTGGCCGCGTTGGCCGCCGTTCCGATCGTGGCGGCGATCCAGATGCGGACGGGACGCTCGATGGCCGCCACGGACACGGAGCGCCACGAACGCGACCACGAGGCCACCGGGCGAGTCATCGAGTACCTCCAGGCCCAGCCGGTGCTGCGCGCCGGCGGCCGGACCGCCGAACGCTTCCGGGTGCTCGACGACTCGTTGCAGGAAGTCCAGCGCGCCTCCCGCCGAACCGCGCTGTCGGCGCTGCCCGGCGTGGTGGGTCTGGCACTCGCGGTGCAGACGATGTTCACCGTCGTGTTGGCCCTGGGCGCCTACCTCGCACTCGGCGGGGACATCGGTGCGGCGGAGATCCTGGCGATCCTGGTGCTGGCCGCCCGCTGCGCGGATCCGCTGCTGTCGCTGTCGGACATCGGCGGCAAACTCCGCGGCGCGCGTTACGAGTTGGCGCGGCTCGAGGCGGTATTGCGCACCGAGCCGCTGCCGGAACCAGCCGAACCGATCCAACCGGTACGCCACGATCTGGAGTTCGAGTCCGTCGCCTTCCGGCAGGGCGACCGCACGGTGATCGACAACGCGTCGTTGTCCGTGCCGGAGGGACAGCGGCTTGCCGTTGTCGGACCGTCAGGTGCGGGCAAGAGCACATTGCTGCAACTGATCGCGCGGTTCTACGACGTGAACGCGGGCGCGGTGCGCGTGGGAGGGGTGGACGTGCGCGCTGTCAACACGGAGGCGTTGATGGCGCAGATCGCCATCGTCTTCCAGGACGTCTATCTCTTCGACGGCACGATCGAGGAGAACGTACGCCTCGGCCGTCCCGACGCCGACGAAGCCGAGGTGCGGGCGGCAGCCACCGCGGCGCGGCTGGACGAGGTGATCGAGCGGCTGCCCGGCGGTTGGGCGGCGAATGTCGGCGAGGGCGGCGCACTGCTGTCGGGCGGTGAACGCCAGCGTGTTTCGATCGCGCGGGCACTGTTGAAGAACGCGCCCATCGTGCTGCTGGACGAGGTGACCTCCGCGCTGGACCCGGTGAACGAGGCAGCCGTCCACGAGGGCATCGAGCGCCTGATGGCCGGCCGGACGGTGGTGATGGTCGCGCACCGGATGCGGACCGTCCAACGTGCCGATCACGTCGTCTTTCTGGACGGCGGCCGGATCGTGGAGAAGGGCACCCACGACGAGCTGCTGCGCCGCGGCGGCCGCTACGCCGATTTCTGGAATGCAGGGCGCTGCGGTGTGATCACCTTGCCGACCGATGAGGATGGCAACGCCGTGGAGCCCAGCAAGGTGGACGGCTCGGTCTTGTCGTAGCACCTACGTCGGCACGACCAACGATCAAGAGGCCGTGTCGGATTCCTCCGATACGACCTCTGACCTGTGACTCTTACGAGTCGGGACGACAGGATTTGAACCTGCGACCCCTTGACCCCCAGTCAAGTGCGCTACCAAGCTGCGCCACGTCCCGATGCGGCTCGCGCGGTCGAACCCGCGTGATCACGCAGGTCAACCCTACCGCATCCGCACACCGGACCCTCGTGGGAGTCGAGCGGTGTGTGAGCCGGTGGCGTGCGGAGGGAGGATCGCGTACGCGTCGGCGGCCGAGATGTGCCCCGGTCCAGCCGACGAGGCCAGCCGTCGACACGGCGACGGCGAGGGCGGCCCACCAGGGCAGTTCCGAGTTGGTCGCGTGCCCGGCGCAGGACGCGAGGGCGAGGAGCCCGTGACGGCGCCTCCCGTCGCTTCGGCTCGCCGGACGCGCCGGTCGCGCACCTCATCCACCCGTCGCTCCCCCTTTGCACCCGACCAGGGCGTAGAGGCCGAGACGGACACCTCGGTCCGCTCCACCGCTCAGCGGGCGCCGATGAGCGCCCGCCCGGCGCGAACTGCGTACGGCGGCAAGGCCGATGGAGACGGTCGCGCAGTCATGGCTGGGCGCTGTTGAGGAAGACGCCGGCCGCGGTCAGGGCGAACCAGATCGCCGAGATGCGCGGGAGGCGGCCAGGGCGGTGGCGCCGCCCGCCCGCCTCGCGCGTCGGCCACGGCCTTGGTCATCGGCCTGCCGAGGACGGTCAGTTCGGCCAGCCGCTCGTAGCTCGCCGCCACGGCCGCCTTCGCCGCACAGCCCTTCCAGCACCATGCGGTACTCGGTGATGGCGACCGCTTCCTCCACGGTCACCACCCGCACCCGCGAACCGCGCTTGCGGATCCGCTACGACGGCCGGCCCGTCGTCCCCCGGACCTCCAGCGTCGGCGCCGCCAGATGGAGCCGCCCCTCTCCCCCGGGCCGCTCGAACCGGTCGAGGAGGAAACGGGCGGCGCGGCGGCCGACCTCGTGACCGGCGTTGTCGACGGTGGTGAGCCACAGGTGGCGCAGGCGGGAGATGCTCGTGTTGTCGTAGCCGACGACGGACACGTCGTGCGGGACGCGCAGGCCGAGCTCCTCCGCCGCCGAGAGGGCGCCGACGCAGGTGATGTCGTTGACGGCAAAGACGGCCGTGGGGCGGTCGGGCCGGCTCAGGAGGCGGACGGTGGCGCGGTAGCCGCCCTCCTCGGTCATGTCGCCGGTCTCGACGACGGCCCGGTCCGCAAGGCCGTGGGCCCGCATCGTCGCCTCGAAGCTGCGGCGGCGCAGTTCGCCGACGGCTCCGTAGCCCGCGAGGTGCGCGATGCGGCGGTGGCCGAGGCCGATGAGGTGCTCGGTGACCAGCCGGGCGCCCTGCTCGTCGTCGCCGGCGACCTGGTCCACCCCGGGTGGCACGGGCTCACGGGCGCCGGCCAGGACCACCGGCATCCGCTCGGCGACCGCGCCGAGGGCCGCCGGGCCGGGCAGGGTGCCGACCACGACCAGGCCGTCGACGCGGAGGTCCAGGAGCGGATCGGCCGGGTCCTGGCCGGTGCGGCGGTTGAGGCGGGCGTCCGCGAGCAGCATCTGCAGGCCATTGGCGTGCAGGAGGGAGTTCAGGCCGTCGAGGAGCTCGACGAACCACGGGTTGCGCAGGTCGTTCAGCAGGACACCGACCGTGCGGGTGCGCTGCTCACTGAGGCTGCGCGCGGCGGCGTTGGGCCGGTAGCCGAGCTCCTGGGCGGCGTGGAGCACGGCCTCGCGCTTCTCCGGGCGTACCTGGTCGGAACCGCGCAGCACCAGGGAGACCAGTGACTTGGAGACGCCAGCCCGTTCGGCAACGTCGCGGATCGTCGGCGGTCTCATGGGATGGACCGTTCCATGCGGGTCGGCGCCTTGTCAAAGGGTTGACAGCGACGGGAAACCGCGCCCAGGGTGGGCTGGACAGGTTCTGGAACGGTCCAAAGAGGGGCTCTCATGGTGGACACGCTCGGCGTCGCCGTCGTCGGTTTCGGCTGGATGGGGCGGGTGCACACCCAGGCGTACGCGCGCGTGCGGCACCACTATCCGCAGCTGCCCCTCGTTCCGGAGCTGATCACGGTCGCCGAGGAGGTGCCGGGCCGGGCGGAGGAGGCCGCCGCGCAGTTCGGGTTCGCGTCGACCACGCGGGACTGGCGCGAGGTGGCCGCCGACCCCCGGGTGCAGGCGGTCAGCATCACCGCGCCGAACTTCCTGCACCGCGAGATCGGCGTCGCCATGGCCGAGGCGGGCAAGCACATCTGGATCGAGAAGCCGGTGGGTCTGACCGCCGAGGACGCCCGTGCGGTGGCGGACGCGGTGGCCCAGGCGGGTGTGCAGAGCGCCGTCGGCTTCAACTACCGCAACGCGCCCGCCGTCGAGGCCGCCCGCGAGCTGATCGCCTCGGGGGAGATCGGCACGGTCACGCATGTCCGCATCCGGCTGTTCAGCGACTACGCGGCCCATCCCGAGGGCGCGCTGACGTGGCGGTACGAGCGGGAGCGGGGCGGCAGCGGCGTGCTGGGCGACCTGGCCTCGCACGGCACGGACCTGGCCCGTCACCTGCTGGGCGACATCACGTCCCTGACGGCCGACACGGCGATCTTCCTGCCGGAGCGGGCCCGTCCCACCGGGGCTACGGCGGGCCACAGCCGCGCCTCCGGCGGCGAACTCGGCCCGGTCGAGAACGAGGACTACGTCAGCTGCCTGCTGCGTTTCGCCTCCGGGGCGCGCGGTGTGCTGGAGGCCTGCCGGGTCTCGGTCGGCGAGCAGAACAACTACGGCTTCGAGGTGCACGGCACCAAGGGCGCGGTGTTCTGGGACTTCCGCCGCATGAACGAGCTGGGGATCAGCCGCGGCACGACCTACCAGGACCAGGCCGTGACCACGGTGTACGTCGGCCCGGGCCACGGCGAGTTCGCCGCGTTCCAGCCCGGCGCGGCGAACGCCATGGGGTACGACGACCTGAAGGTCATCGAGGCGTACCGCTTCCTCCGGTCGGTCGCCGAGGGCACTCCGCACGGGGCGACACTCGCGGACGCCGTGCACAGTGCGGCCGCGCTGGACGCGATGGCGCGGTCGGCGTCGAGCGGTGCCTGGGCGGACGTGACCGCGGGGGCCTGACGTTCAGCCCGCCTTCTGGAGGCGGCGGCCGGTGACGAACCTCACCGGGAGGAGGACGAGCCACAGCCACATGGCCGGGGCGCCGGCCACCAGGGCCAGCGGGACGGTCACGGCGAACACCACCACCAGCGTGGCGCTCTCGAGGAGGTAGGGCGTGCTGCCGGTATCGGAGGGGGTGCCGTCGCGGAGCCACGGGCGCTTCGCCAGGACGGCGGCCAGTGCCAGATGGCAGGCGCCGAGCGCTGCGACCGCCGCCGCGTAGACGGCGACCGACACGGGCACGTCGCCGTACTCCGCGAGCAGCCTGGTCGGGAAAGGCACCAGGGCCGCGACACCCAAGCCGGTGAGGGACAGGATGATCACGTGTCCGTCGACCTCCCGTACGTCGCGGAAGATCCTGCGGTGGTCGCGCCAGAAGCTGCCGAGCACCGCGACGCTGAG
Organism: Streptomyces azureus; assembly: GCF_001270025.1. Taxonomy (NCBI): domain Bacteria; kingdom Bacillati; phylum Actinomycetota; class Actinomycetes; order Kitasatosporales; family Streptomycetaceae; genus Streptomyces; species Streptomyces azureus. The sequence continues at coordinate 96,842 of NZ_DF968346.1, forward strand.
TGCGTAGGCCCCGAGGTCCGGGAGCAGCCGGCGCAGCGCTTCGTGATACCCGTCCGCGTCCAGTTCCCGCGGGACGTAGAGGTCCAGGACCAGCAGCGTGATGGCGATGGCGAACACGCCGTCGGCGAGGGTCAGCAACCGGTCCGGCCCGCCGTCCGGGCGCGAAGTCCACATGAGGACGACGTTAGGGGCCGTGGCGCACGCCGTTCCGGATACACGCCGGGGCCCCGGCCCCGGCACCGACCCGGCTCACACGGCCGTCGCCTGCGGCGGCAGGTTGTACGGCGTCACCACCTGGATCGCCGACGGCAGCGACGGCCCGGCCGGCGGCAGCGCGCCGTGGGCCCGCATGACCGTGTGGCAGGCCTCGCGCACGTCCTGGCGCAGGTCGTGGTGGAGCACGGCGGACAGGCGGTGCGCGCGCAGCAGCCGGGTGTTGTCGTGGTCGAGGTCGTGCGCGACGAACACGGCGCACTCGCGGCCGAGGTCGTCGAAGGCCTTCAGCGTGGCGATGTTGCCGCCGCCGATCGAGTACACCGCGCGGATGTCCGGATCGCGTTCCAGTGCGGCCCGGACGAGGTCGTACTGGGTGGCGTCCAGCCCCTGCCCCTCGGCGATCTCGACCAGCGTGCGCTCGGGGTGCCGGGCCCGCATGGCGCTGCGGAAGCCCATCTCGCGCTCCTCCTCGTTGCGGAAGAAACCACTGCTGAGGCTGGTGAGGATGTTGCCCGGGCGCTCCCCCAGCCACTGGCCCATCAGATACGCGGCCGTCGCGCCCGCCGCCCGGTCGTCGATGCCGACGTAGGCGAGGCGGGCGCTGGCGGGCAGGTCGGTCACCAGGGTCACGACCGGGATGCCGGCGGCTTCGAGGCGGCCGACGGCGGCGGTGACCTCGGGGACGTCCGGGGCCTTGAGGATCACGCCCTGGGAGCCGCGCCGGGCGATCCGGTCCAGGGTCCGCACCAGTTCCCCGACCGGGCCGGTCTCGCGGAAGTGGAAGCGGGAGCGCAGCACCGCCGGGTGCAGGGACGGCAGCTCGGCCTCCAGGGCGGCGCGGATCGCGCTGGTGAAGCGCTCGGGCGCCTGCATCACGATGTCGACCATGAACGTCCGGCCCACGAGCCGGACCTGGGTGCGCTGCCGGTCCAGGTCGGCTATCGCCCGGTGCACCTCCCGCGCGGTGCTCTCCCGGACCCCGCCCCGGCCGTTGAGGACCCGGTCGACGGTCGCCTCGCTCAGGCCCGCCTGACGTGCGATCTCCCGGATAGGGAACGGGTGGCCCATGCGCCGGCTCCTTGAGGGGTTTTTGATGGCTGCCTGCTGGTTGTTCGAGGGGTTTGTACTGACAAGAATGACAGGGCTCCGTCGCTCCGTGACCCCGAAGGGACGACGATGTCCTTCACTTCCGTACACCCCCGCGTCTGGCTGTCCGAGCAGGACTGCGATCTCGACGCGTTCCGCGCGCTGGTCGAACGGGCGACGGACCCCGCCGACTATCCGCACGCCTCGGCCGTGGAGCGGAACGTGCCGGTCTACGACACCGGCCTGCTCGAAGGCGACCGGGTGGTCCAGGCCGAGCTGGTGCGCGCGCTCGCCGAGGGGCCCGGCATCGTCGTCTTCCGGGGTGCCTTTCCCGACCCGGCGGTCGTGGACCGGGCCACCGCCGTGTTCGACGCCCTGATCGCCGAGCAGCGCGCCTCGGGCGCGACGGCCGGTGACCACTTCGCGAAGCCGGGCGCCAACGACCGGGTGTGGAACGCGCTGGAGAAGGCGGCCCTGTACGACGCGGAGGCGTTCGCCGACTACTACGCCAACGACGTCCTCGCCCTGGTGGCGACGGCCTGGCTGGGCCCCGGCTACCAGGTCACCTCGCAGCTCAACGTGGTCAACCCGGGCGGCGCCGCCCAGACCGCGCACCGCGACTACCATCTGGGCTTCCTCTCCAACGAGGTCGCCGCCGCCTACCCCGGGCACGTGCACCGCCTCTCCCCGGTGCTGACCCTCCAGGGCGCGGTCGCGCACTGCGACATGCCGGTGGAGTCGGGGCCGACGATGTATCTGCCGCACTCGCAGAAGTACGGGCCGGGCTATCTCGCCTGGCGGCTCCCGGAGTTCCGGGCGTACTTCGACGCGCACCAGGTGCAGCTGCCGCTCGCGAAGGGCGACGCGGTCTTCTTCAACCCGGCCCTCTTCCACGCCGCCGGCACCAACCGCTCGGCGGACATCCGGCGCATGGCCAACCTGTTGCAGGTGTCGTCCGCGTTCGGGCGCGCGATGGAGACCGTGGACCGGGAGGCCGTGACCAACGCGGTGTACCCCGTGCTGCTGAAGCGGAAGGCCGAGGGCGCGAGCGACGCGTGGCTGGCCAATGTCATCGCGGCGAGCGCCGAGGGCTACCCCTTCCCCACCAACCTCGACAGCGACCCGCCGGTCGACGGCCTGGCCCCGCCCTCGCAGGCGGATCTCGTACGGCGGGCCCTGTACGAGGAATGGACGCCGGAGGCGCTCCGCGCGGAGCTGCGGGCCGGTACCGAACGGCGAGAGAGCTGAGGAACCTCGTGGGACTTCTCGACGACAAGGTCGTCCTGGTCAACGGCGGCAGTCAGGGTGTCGGCGCCGCCATCGCGCGGGCCGCGGTCCGCGAGGGAGCGGTCGTGGCCGTCACCGGGCGGCGCCCCGAACCCGGCGAGGCCCTGGTGGAGGAGCTGACCGCCGCGGGCGGCAAGGCCGTGTTCGTCCGGGCCGACCTGTCGGACGCCGGGCAGGCGAAGGCCTCCGTGGCCCGGGTCGTGGAGACGTACGGCCGTGTCGACTGCCTCGTGAACTCCGCCGGGCTGACCTCCCGGGGGACGCTGCTGGACACCACGCCCGAGCTGTTCGACCAGCACATAGCGATCAACCTCAAGGGGCCGTTCTTCGCCATGCAGGCTGCGGTCGCGGACATGGTCGCGCGTCAGGCACCCGGCACGATCGTCAACATCATCACCTCGTCGGCGCACGGCGGGCAGCCGTTCCTGGCGCCGTACGTCGCCGCGAAGGCCGGGCTGATCGGCCTGACCCGCAACGCCGCGCACGCGCACCGGTGGGACCGGGTGCGGATCAACGGGGTGAACATCGGCTGGACGGCGACGGAGGGTGAGGACGCGACACAGCGCGCCTTCCACGGCGCCGGGGACGACTGGCGTGAGGAGGCCGCCGCGAAGCTGCCGATGGGCAAGCTGGGCCAGCCGGATGAGATCGCCGACTTTGTTGTGTTCCTGCTGTCGGAGCGGTCCGGGGTGGTCACCGGGTCGGTTATCGATTGGGATCAGAACGTGTTGGGCGGACTCGACTAAGGATTCGCCGCACATTGTCGTCTGTCGTGTGCGGCGCCGTTGTGGCTGGTCGCGCAGTTCCCCGCGCCCCCAAGGGCATAGAACCACTCCCCGTTTACAGCTAGGAGCAACACCCATGCGTATCGGAATCCTCGGTCTCGGCCGCATCGGCGCCTTTCACGCCGAGACCCTGTCCGGGCTCGACGCCGTCGAGTCCCTCGTCGTCACCGACCCGTTCGCGGACGCCGCCAAGGCCGCCGCCGAGCGGTTCGGCGCCGAGGTCGTGGACTCGCCGGAGGCCCTGCTGGCCGCCGGCGTGGACGGCATCGTCGTCGCGGCCGCGACGGACGCCCATCCCGCGCTGATCCTGGCCGGGGTCGAGGCCGGCATCCCCGTCTTCTGCGAGAAGCCCGTCGCCAGGACCATGAGCGAGGGCGTCGAGGTGCTGAAGGCCGTCCAGGGCAAGGGCGTGCCGATCCAGATCGGCTACAACCGCCGCTTCGACACCGGTTTCGTCAACGCCCGCGCCGCCGTGCAGGGCGGCGAGCTGGGCAAGCTGCACACGGTCCGCTCGACCACGCTCGACCCGGCGCCGCCGCCCGCCGCGTACATCGCAGCCTCGGGCGGCATCTTCCGCGACTGCTCGGTGCACGACTTCGACATCATCCGCTGGGTGACCGGCCGTGAGGTGACCGAGGTGTACGCCGTGGGCGGCAACCGCGGTGCCGACTTCATCAAGGAGGCCGGTGACGCCGACACCACCGGCGCGATCCTCACCCTGGACGACGGCACCATCGCGGTGGTCTCCAACTCCCGCCACAACGCCCGAGGTTACGACGTGCGCATGGAGATCCACGGCTTCACCGACTCCATCGCCGTCGGCCTGGAGGACAAGCTGCCGCTGCGCTCGGTCGAGCCGGGCGTGACCTTCCCGGCGGGCACGCCGCACGACTTCTTCATGGACCGCTTCACCGAGGCCTACCGCGCCGAACTGACCGCGTTCACCGAGGTCGTCGCCGGCACCCGCCCCTCTCCCTGCACGATCGAGGACGCCCTGGAGGCGGGCTGGATCGCCGAGGCGTGCACACTGTCGCTGCACGAGCACCGTCCCGTGACGATCGAGGAGGTACGGCAGGCATGAGCGAGAAGGACCGGGAACCCCTGCGCATAGGCGTACTGGGAGCCGCGCGGATCACCGGACGCTCCCTGATCGACCCGGCCCGGGCGACAGGCCACCGTCTCGTCGCGGTGGCCGCCCGCGACCGCGCCCGAGCCGAGGCGTTCGCCGCCGAGCACGGCGTGGAGCGGGTGGCGGATTCGTACGCCGAGCTGGTGGCCGATCCGGAGATCGACGTCGTCTACAACCCACTCGCCAACGGCCTGCACGGCCCGTGGAACCTGGCCGCCCTCGCGGCGGGCAAGCACGTGCTGTCGGAGAAGCCGTCGGCGAGCAACGCGCGGGAGGCGGCGGAGGTACGGGAGGCCGCCGGGAAGTCCGGGACGGTCTTCATGGAGGCCTTCCACTACCTCTTCCACCCGGTCACCCGCCGCCTGCACGAGCTGCTGGACTCCGGTGAACTCGGCGAACTGCGGCACGTCGAGGCGATGGTCGCCATCGCCGCCCCGCCGGACACCGACCCGCGCTGGTCGCTGCCGCTGGCCGGCGGCGCCCTGATGGACCTGGGCTGCTACAGCCTGCACGCGCTGCGCATGCTCGCCCCCTGGGCGGGCGGCGCGCCCCGCCTGGCCGGGGCCCGGGGCGGGGAGCGCGCGGGCGCGCCCGGGGTCGACGAGTGGCTGGACGCCGACCTGGAGTTCCCGGGCGGCGCGACGGGCTCGGCCCGCTGCCACATGGCGTACGGCGGGCGGGACATGAGCATCCGGATCACCGGGTCCCGAGGCGAGGCGACGGCCCCGAACTTCGTGCTGCCCCAGATGGACGACCGGATCGTGGTGCGCACCCCGGAGGGCGAGCGCACGGAGCACCTCGGGACGCGCTCGTCGTACACGTACCAGCTGGAGGCGTTCGCCGCCCGGGTGCGAGACGGTGCGGCGGTGCCGCTGGACGCGGACGACGCGGTGACGACGATGGCGCTCATCGACGACTGCTACCGCGCGGCCGGGTTCGAGCCCCGGCCGCGTACCAGGGTCTGAGAACACGCCGGACGGGCCGGGGGCGCGCCCCCGGCCCGTTCGGCCCGTTCACCCGTACAGCGCGGGCTTCTCGGCCAGTTCGACCTCGACCCGGCCGCCGTCCTCCAGCGCCCGCACCCCCGCCTCGCACACCGCGGCGGCGGCGTAGCCGTCCCAGGCGCTGGGGCCGGTGACCTCGCCGCGGCGGGTGGCGTCGACCCAGGTCTGGATCTGACGGTCGTAGGCCGTCTCGAAGCGTTCGGTCCAGTCCTGGGCGATGGTTCCGCCCCAGCGGCCGGCCATGTTGGTGACCAGGGCGTGGCCGTCGCCGATGCGGGCGGTGCCGCGTTCGCAGACCACCTCGGCCTGCACCTGGTAGCCGAAGCCGCAGTTGACGAAGATCTCCACGTCGGACAGGGCGCCGCCGTCGGTCTCGAAGACGACGAACTGCGGATCGCGCAGTCCGTCGGGGGCGTTGGCGGACGGGGCCGGGCGCAGCACCGTGACCGCCGTGATCTCGTGCCCCAGCAGCCAGCGGGTCACGTCCGCCTCGTGGGCGACGGAGTCGCTGATGAGCATGGAGCTGGTGAAGAAGGGCGGGCTGGCCACGTTGCGGTGCCGGTTGTGCAGCATCAGCGGACGGCCCAGCTGACCCGTCGTCAGCAGGGCCCTGAGCTTCGCGTACTCGGGGTCGTAGCGGCGCATGAAGCCGACCTGGACACGGCGGTGGCCGAGGCGCAGTTCGGCTTCGAGGACGCGCAGGGCGGAGGCCGCGTCGGGGGTGAGCGGCTTCTCGCACAGGACGGGCAGGTCGCGCTCGAAGGCCGCGAGCAGCGTGGCCTCGTGGGCCGGGCCCGGGGAGGCGATCAGGACGGCGTCGACGTCGGCGGCCGCCAGCGCGGCGGCCGGGTCGGTGTGGGCGCTGCAGCCGTCGACGCGGGCGGCGACGGCCTTCGCGCGCTCCGCGTCGACGTCCGCGACGGCCACCACCCGTGCTCCGCTGGTGACTTCGTGGAGGCGGCGCACATGGTCGGCGCCCATTCTTCCGGTACCGATGACCGCGACTCCCAGGGTGGCGCGCTCAGTCATGGCCGTCCTTTCGGATCGTCAGGCGCCGCAGGACCTCAGGAACTTGCGGGTGCGCACCGCGATCGGCAGCGGCTTGTCCGGCTCGCACGGGTACATGTCCTGCTCGACGATGGCGAACAGGTCCACGCCCAGCTTCTGTGCGGCCGTGAGCACCGGACCCAGCTCGGGCACACCGGCGGGCGGTTCGCACATGACTCCCCGCGCCACGGCGGGGCCGAACGGGACCTCGTTCCTGACCACGTCGGCGAGGATGTCCGGGTCGACCTGCTTGAGGTGCAGATAGCCGATGCGCTCGCCGTACGTCTCGATCAGCTTGACGCTGTCGCCGCCGCAGTAGGCGTAATGCCCCGTGTCCAGGCAGAGATTGACCGCGTCGGAGTCGGTGGAGTCGAGGAACTGCTCGACGTGCTCCTCGGTGTCGATGTGGGTGTCGGCGTGCGGGTGGACGACGATGTCCAGGCCGTACGTGTCCTTCACCTCACGGCCGAGGCGCTCCATGCCCGTGGTGAGGTTGCGCCACTGCTCGGTGGTGAGCTCCGGCGGCTCCAGGATCTCGGCGGTCTTGTCGTCCCGCCAGAAGGACGGGATGACCACCAGGTGCTTCGCGTCCATGGCCTGGGTGAGGGCGGCGACCCGGCTGACCTGCTCCCAGGTGGAGTCCCACTCGGAGGGGCCGCGGTGCAGGCCGCAGAAGATCGTGCCGGCGGAGACCTTCAGGTTCCGCTTGGTCACCTCGTCGGTGAGCCGGGCCGGGTCGGTCGGCAGGTAGCCGTACGGGCCGAGTTCTATCCACGAGTAGCCGGCCTCGGCGACCTCGTCGAGGAAGCGTTCCCAGGGCACCTGCTGGGGGTCGTCGGGGAACCAGACGCCCCAGGAGTCGGGGGCGGAGCCGATCCGGATGCGGTCGAGCGCGAGGGCCATGTCAGGACTTTCCTTCCGAAGACGTGGCTACGGGGGCGGTGAGGTCTCCCTCTTCGGGGAGCTCCTCGACGTCGACGCCGCGCACCTGGGCCAGCTCGTGCTTGAGGGAGGCCAGTTCGGTGCCGCCGGCCATGTGGTTGGTCAGCTCCTCGAGGCTGACCTCGCTGCGGGAGGCGGACAGTTCCATGGTGCCCAGGCGCAGCACGCTGAAGTGGTCGCCGACCATGTAGGCGTGGTGCGGGTTGTGGGTGATGAAGATGACGCCGAGGCCCTTCTCGCGGGCGGCGGCGATGTACTTCAGCACCACACCGGACTGCTTGACGCCGAGGGCGGCGGTCGGCTCGTCCAGGATGAGGACGCGGGCGCCGAAGTAGACGGCGCGGGCGATCGCGACGCACTGGCGCTGGCCGCCGGAGAGCGTGCCGATGGGCTGTTCCATGTCGTCGAGGACGATGCCCATGTTGCGCAGTTCCTCGTCCGCGGTCTTCTTCATCTTCTCGATGTCGAGACGGCGCAGGGGCCAGGGGCCCTTGGTCATCTCGGAGCCGAGGAAGAAGTTGCGCCACACCGGCATCAGCGGGACGACGGCGAGGTCCTGGTAGACCGTGGCGATGCCCTTGTCGAGGGCCTCGCGCGGGGTGGAGAAGCGCACCGGTTCGCCGTCGACGAGGAACTCGCCCTCGGTGTGCTGGTGCAGACCCGAGATGATCTTGATGAGGGTGGACTTGCCGGCGCCGTTGTCGCCGAGGACGCAGGTGACCTGGTTGGGGAAGACCTTCAGGTCGACGCCGTGCAGGGCGCGGATGTTGCCGTAGGACTTGCCGGCGCCGCGCAGCTCGACGAGGGGGCGGTCCCCTTCGGGCGGGGTGTCCATCAGGACGGCACCGTGGGTGCCGGTTTCGTTGCTGGTCATTGCGGTCACCTCCGGGTCGCCGTGCGCTGGACCCACAGATTGATGAGGACGGCGCCGAGGAGCATCACGCCGAGGAAGGCCTTGAACCAGTCGGGGTTCCAGCCGGCGTAGACGATGCCCTGCTGCACCATGCCGAACATGAAGGCGCCGAAGACCGGGCCGATCGCGGAGCCGTAGCCGCCGGTCAGCAGACAGCCGCCGATGACGGCCGCGGCGATGTAGATGAGCTCCTGGCCCACGCCCTCGCCGGACTGCACGGTGTTGAAGGAGAACAGCTGGTGCATTCCGACGAACCAGGCGCCGAAGCCGACCAGCATGAACAGGGAGATCTTGGTGAAGGTCACCGGGACACCGACGGCCCGGGCGGAGTGCTTGTTGCCGCCGACCGCGAAGATCCAGTTGCCGTACTTGGTGCGCAGCAGCACCCAGGTGGCCAGGGCCGCGAAGACCAGCCACCACACGACGGTGATCTTGACGTTGACACCGCCGACGGTGAACGTCGAGGCGAAGAGCTTCTGCGCCTGGGAGAAGCCGTCCATGTCGCTGATGTCGTCGGTGGCGACGTTGCCGGTGACCAGCTTGGTCACGGCGAGGTTCACGCCCTGGAGGATCAGGAAGGTGCCGAGGGTGACCAGGAAGCTGGGCAGTCCCGTCTTGACCAGCAGCCAGCCGTTGAACGCCCCGATGGCGAGCGACACCAGGAGGGCGACGATCACGCCGACCCAGACGTTCATGGTCAGCTGGTAGCTGAGCATCGACGCGGTCAGCGCCGAGGTGATCACGGCGACACCCGCGGACAGGTCGAACTCGCCGCCGATCATCAGCAGGGCCACGGGCAGCGCCATGATCCCGATGGTCGACGACTGGTACAGGATGTTGGCCATCGAGCTGCCGTCGCGCACCGGCGGCGCGGCGAACAGGAAGAACACGAGCACGGCGACGGCGCCGAGGAAGACGCCGACCTCGGGCCTGGCCAGCAGCCGCAGCGCCGGCGGGCGCTGCCGTGTCCGGCCGTCGGACTGCTTGGGGCCGGGGGCCGGCGGTGTCTCCACCGCCGGCGTGGCCTGCTGGGTCATGCTCATCACCGGGTGCCCTTCGCGGCGAACTCCCCGATCTTGTCGACGTTGGACTTGTCGACGAAGGCCGGGCCGGTCAGCACGGGCTGCTCGCCGCCGCCGCTGTAGTTGCCGTTGTTCTTGTAGAGCCACAGGCCGTCGACGGCCAGGTAGCCCTGGAGGTAGGGCTGCTGGTCGACGGCGAACTGGATGGAGTCGTCCTTGATGGCCTTGATGAGGTCCTTGTTGAGGTCGAAGGTGGCGACCTTCGCCTTGCTGCCGGCGTCGCCGACCGACTGCACCGCGGTCAGCGCGAAGGGGGCGCCGAGGGTGACGACGTAGTCGATGGACGGATCCTGCTTCAGCTTGGCCGTGATCGTCGACTTCACGGAGGGCATGTCGGTGCCGTTGACGTTCTGCGGGTCGACCTTGCCCTCGAAGGTCTTCGCCACGCCGTCGCAGCGCTGCGTCAGGCCGACGTTGCCCTGCTCCTGCATGACGCACAGGACCTTCTTGGCGCCGACCTCGTTCAGCTTCTTGCCGAAGGCCTCGCCCGCGACGGACTCGTCCTGGCCGAAGAACTCCAGCAGGTTGAGGTTCTTCCAGTCGCTCAGGCCGGAGTTGAGGCCGACGACGGGTATGCCGGCCTTCTCGGCCTTGCCTATGACGCCCTTGAGCGCGTCGGGCTTGGCGAGGGTGACGGCGATGCCGTCGACCTTCTGGTCGATCGCGTTCTGGACCAGGTTGGCCTGGTTGCCCGCGTTCGGGTCGGCGGAGTAGACGAGCTTGATGTTGTCCTTGGCGGCGGCGGCCTCGGCGCCCTTGCGCACGGTGTCCCAGAAGGTGTCACCGGGCGCCTGGTGGGTGACCAGGGCGACGGTCATGCGCGGCGTGGTCGCCTTGCCGGCGGAGGCGTTCGCGGCGCCTTCCTCGGACTTCTTGCCCCCGGAACTGCTGGAGCAGCCGGCGAGGGTCAGGGCCGCCGCCGCGGCAACGGCTACAACCGGCGCGAACCTACGGGAGCGGGGGTGAGAAGAGCGGTCCATCTTTCCTGGCACCTCACTGTGCTACTGCGGGGGAAAGGAAGGGGATCACGAGGGATCCGTGGTCCCGGAGCCTTACGGAGTCCGGATCATGATGCCGCAAACAGACTGTTGCGATGCCACGGGATACAAGTCCCTGCCGCGTCCGCTGTCAATACTTTGTTAAGACATCATTTCACAAGCAGGTCCGAATGTAAGTACAAACTATTGACAGGGCCGTCCTCCGGCACCTACACCTGTAAGGCGGCAGGTCCCAAGCCCCCCACGCCCCACGGTGTCAGGGCGGCCCCGGACCCGCATCCCCAGCTTCCCGAGGAGGTCGCGCATGGCCGAGCCAGCCCAGTATTTCGACTTGATCACGATGGGCCGCATCGGGGTCGACCTCTATCCCCTCCAGACCGGCGTCCCGCTGCCCCAGGTGGAGACATTCGGGAAATTCCTGGGAGGTTCGGCGGCCAATGTGGCGGTCGCCGCGGCGCGCCTCGGACGCCGTACGGCGGTCATCACCCGGACCGGCAACGACCCCTTCGGCACCTACCTGCACGAGGAGCTGAGGTCCTTCGGCGTCGACGACCGCTGGGTCACCCCGGTCGACGCCTATCCGACGCCGATCACCTTCTGCGAGATCTTCCCGCCGGACGACTTCCCGCTGTACTTCTACCGCCGGCCCAAGGCCCCCGACCTGGAGATCCACACCGACGAGCTGGACTTCTTCGCGATCCGCGGGGCCCGGATCTTCTGGATCACCGGGACCGGACTGAGCGAGGAGCCGAGCCGCTCCGCCACGCTCGCCGCCCTCAAGGCCCGCGACAAGGCGGGCATCACCGTCTTCGACCTCGACTGGCGGCCGATGTTCTGGTCCGACCCCGAGGAGGCCCGCCCGTACTACCGCGAGGCGCTGCGCCACGCCACCGTCGCGGTCGGCAACCTCGACGAGTGCGAGATCGCCACCGGCGTGCGCGAGCCGCAGGCCTGCGCCGACGCGCTGCTGGAGGCGGGCGTGGAACTGGCCGTCGTCAAGCAGGGCCCCAAGGGCGTCCTGGCCGTGCACCGCGACGGCACCAGGGCCGAGGTGCCGCCGGTGCCGGTCGAGGTGGTCAACGGCCTGGGCGCGGGCGACGCCTTCGGCGGTTCCCTCTGCCACGGCCTGCTCGCCGGCTGGGACCTGGAGAAGACCATGCGCCACGCCAACGCCGCCGGTGCCCTCGTCGCCTCACGCCTCGCCTGCTCCTCCGCGATGCCCGCCGAGTCCGAGGTCGAGGACCTCCTCGCCGAGGTGTCGTCGCCTAGCACGAGCCACTGAACGGAGCCTGAATTGAACATCGGCATCCCCGACCTCACCACGGTCCGGGCCCGGAATCCCGAGGCCGTCGCCGAGGCGGCCGCCCGCCGGGTGCGCCGACCGCTGATGGGTGACAGCGGCCGGCTGATGATCGTGGCCGCCGACCACCCGGCACGCGGCGCCCTCGGGGTCGGCGACCGGCGCCTGGCCATGGCCAACCGCGCCGACCTGCTGGAACGGCTCTGCGTCGCGCTGTCGCGGCCCGGGGTCGACGGGGTGCTCGCCACCGCCGACATCCTGGAGGACCTGCTCCTGCTCGGGGTGCTGGAGAACAAGGTCGTCATGGGCTCGATGAACCGCGGCGGCCTCGCCGGCGCCACGTTCGAGATGGACGACCGTTTCACCGGCCACCGCGCCGAGGACATCGCCCGGCTCCGCTTCGACGCGGGCAAGCTCCTGGTCCGCATCGACTACGACGACCCGGGCTCGCTCACCACCCTGGAGTCCACCGCGCGGGCCATCGACGCCATGGCGGCCCGGCAACTCCCCCTGTTCGTCGAGCCGTTCATCTCCTGGCGGGCCGACGGCAAGGTGCGCAACGACCTGTCCGCCGAGGCGGTCACCCGGTCCATCGCGATCTCCTCGGGACTGGGCGGCACCTCCGCCTACACCTGGCTGAAGCTGCCAGTCACCGACGACCCGGACGACATGGCCCAGGTGCTGGAGACCTCCACGCTCCCCGTCGTGCTGCTCGGCGGCGAGGTCGGCGGCGACCAGGAGGGCGCGTACGAACGCTGGCGCAAGGCCCTGCGCCTGCCCACCGTGCAGGGCATGGTCGTCGGACGCTCGCTGCTCTACCCGGCCGAGGGCAGCGTGGAACAGGCAGTGGACACGGCCGTCGGTCTGCTGTGAATCGGTCTGCTGTGAGTCGCTCTGCTGTGATCCGAAAGGCACACGATGACGTATCACCTTCCCGCGGGTAAGGCCCTCGGCGGCCCCTACATCGTCGACGTCACGCCCGAGAAGGCCGGCTGGGGCCACTCCAGCCTGCGGGTCCTGGAGCTGCCGCCGGGCGGCACGCACTCCTTCGACACCGGCGACAGCGAGTGGATCGTCGTCCCGCTCAGCGGCGGCTGCACGGTCGCCGCGACGGACGACTTCGGCCAGGACACCTTCGAGCTCCAGGGCCGCCGGGACGTCTTCAGCGGCGTCAGCGACTTCGCGTACGTGCCGCGCGACGCCCGGGCGACCGTGACGTCCGCCGCCGGCGGCCGTTTCGCGCTGACCGGCGCGCGCTGCACCCGCCGGCTGCCCGCCCGCTACGGCCCGGCCTCCGAGGTGCCCGTGGAGCTGCGAGGAACCGGGAACTGCTCGCGGCAGGTCAACAACTTCGGCGCGGCGGGCGTGTTCGAGTGCGACAAGCTCATCGCGGTCGAGGTGATCACCCCGGGCGGCAACTGGTCGTCGTTCCCACCGCACAAGCACGACGAGCACCGGCCGGGCGAGGAGTCCGTGCTGGAGGAGATCTACTACTTCGAGTTCGCCGGCCACGACGGCACCCCCGGCCTCGGCTACCAGCGCGTCTCCCCGTCCGGACCGGGCCGGGACACCGACGTGCTGGCGGAGGTCCGCGACGGCGACGTCGTCCTGATCCCGGACGGCTGGCACGGGCCGTCGATGGCCACGCCCGGCCACCACATGTACTACCTCAACGTCATGGCGGGCCCGGAGGACGAGCGCGCCTGGCTGATCTGCGACCACCCCGACCACGCCTGGGTCCGCGACACCTGGCCGGACCAGCCGGTCGATCCCCGGCTCCCCCTCTACACCGCCCCGGAGACCTCCGCATGAGCGCCCGCACCCGCCGACTGACGACCGCCCAGGCCCTGGTGCGGTTCCTGTCCGCCCAGTACACCGAGCGGGACGGCGTGCGGCGCCGGCTGATCGCCGGGACCTGGGGCATCTTCGGCCACGGCAACGTGGCGGGCGTGGGCCAGGCGCTCCTGGAGGCGGGCGAGGACGTCATGCCGTTCCACCAGGGCCGCAACGAGCAGTCGATGGTGCACGCGGCGGTCGGCTACGCCCGGCAGCTCAACCGCCTGTCCGCGCAGGCGGTGACGACCTCGATCGGCCCGGGCGCCACCAACCTGGTCACCGGTGCGGCCCTGGCGACGATCAACCGGCTGCCGGTGCTGCTCCTGCCCGGCGACTACTTCGCCACGCACTCGGCCGACCCGCTGCTCCAGCAGCTGGAGCACCCGGTCGAGGCCGACGTGTCGGTCAACGACACCCTGCGCCCGGTGTCCAGGTACTTCGACCGGATCACCCGCCCCGAGGCGCTGATCCCCTCGGCGCTCCAGGCCATGCGCGTGCTGGCCGACCCGGCCGAGACCGGCGCCGTCACCCTGGCGCTGCCGCAGGACGTGCAGGCGGAGGCGTACGACTGGCCGGAGGAGTTCTTCGCCGAGCGCGTCTGGTACGTACGGCGTCCCGCGCCGGACCCGGTGGAGCTGACGGCGGCCGTGGAGGCGATCCGGTCGGCCGAGCGCCCCCTGATCGTCGCGGGCGGCGGCGTCCACCACAGCGAGGCCGAGGCGGCGCTGAAGGCGTTCGCGGACGCCACCGGCATCCCGGTCGCCTCCACCCAGGCGGGCAAGGGGTCACTCCGCCACGACCACCCCGCCGACCTCGGCGGCATCGGCCACACCGGCACGGCCGTCAGCGACGACCTCGCCCGCACCGCCGACCTCGTCATCGGCGTGGGCACCCGCTACACCGACTTCACCACGGCCTCCGGCACGCTCTTCCAGAACCCGGGCGTGCGGTTCCTCAACCTCAACATCACCGGCTTCGACGCGCACAAGCTGGCCGCACGCACGCTGGTGTGCGACGCGAAGTCGGGCCTCGAAAGGCTGCTGGAGGCGCTCTCCGGCCACCGGGTGAGCGAGGCGTACGAGGCCGGGTACCGCGCAGGCAAGGAGCGCTGGGACGAGGTCGTCGAGGCGTCGTACCGCGCCGACGACGAGAGCGCGGTCCCGACCCAGACGCAGGTGCTCGGCGCGCTGGACGCGGCCGTCGGCGACGACGACGTGGTGATCAACGCGGCCGGCTCGCTCCCCGGCGACCTGCACAAGCTGTGGCGCTCCCGCAGCCCGCGCCAGTACCACCTGGAGTACGGCTACTCCTGCATGGGCTACGAGATCCCGGCCGGCATCGGCGTCCAGCAGGCCGCTCCCGGTACGCCGGTGTGGGCGCTGGTCGGCGACGGCACCTACCTGATGATGCCGACGGAGATCGTCACGGCAGTCCAGGAGGGCCTGCCGCTCAACATCGTCCTCATCCAGAACCACGGCTACGCCTCCATCGGCGGCCTGTCGGAGGAGACCGGCGGCGAGCGCTTCGGCACCGCCTACCGCTTCCGGGCCGCCGACGGCACCTTCACCGGCGCCCCGCTGCCCGTCGACCTGGCCGCCAACGCGGCCAGCCTCGGCATGGACGTCCTGCGCGCCAAGACCGTGCGCGAGCTGCGTGAGGCGCTGGCCACGGCCCGCGCCTCCGACCGGCCGACCTGCGTGTACGTCGAGACCGACCCGGCCCCGACCGCTCCCCCGGCCGAGGCCTGGTGGGACGTGCCGGTGGCCGAGACCGCCTCCCGTGAGGCCGCCGTCGAGGCCCGCGAGCGCTACGACCGGCAGGTCGCCGGGCGCCGCCGCCACCTCTGAACACCCGCGCCCTCCTTACTTGACTCAGGCTCCACGAAAGGCCCTTGCGCACCATGAAGACCATCACCCACTGGATCGACGGCAAGCCCGTCGAGGGCACCTCCGGCCGCTTCGGCCCCGTCTACAACCCGGCCACCGGCGCCCAGGAGAAGCAGGTCGCCTTCGCGACCGTCGACGAGGTGGACGCCGCCGTCGCCTCCGCCAAGGCCGCCTTCGAGTCCTGGGGGGAGTCCTCGCTCGCCAAGCGCACGGCGGTCCTGTTCAAGTACCGCGAACTGCTGGACGCCCACCGCGACGAGATCGCCGGGCTGATCACCGCCGAGCACGGCAAGGTGCACTCCGACGCGCTCGGCGAGGTCGCGCGCGGCATGGAGATCGTGGAGCTCGCGTGCGGGATCAGCGTCCAGCTCAAGGGCGAGCTGTCCACGCAGGTCTCCACCCGGGTCGACGTCGCCTCGATCCGCCAGCCGCTCGGCGTGGTCGCGGGCATCACGCCGTTCAACTTCCCGGCCATGGTGCCGATGTGGATGTTCCCGCTGGCGATCGCGTGCGGCAACACGTTCGTGCTGAAGCCGTCGGAGAAGGACCCGTCGGCCTCCTTCCGCCTGGCCGAGCTGGCCTCCGAAGCGGGCCTGCCGGACGGCGTCCTGAACATCGTGCAGGGCGACAAGACGGCCGTGGACCGCATCCTGGAGCACCCGGACATCGAGGCGGTCTCCTTCGTCGGCTCGACCCCGATCGCCAAGTACATCCAGCTCAAGGCGGTCGAGCACGGCAAGCGGGTGCAGGCCCTGGGCGGCGCCAAGAACCACATGCTGGTCCTGCCCGACGCCGACCTGGACCTCGCCGCCGACCAGGCGATCAACGCGGCGTACGGCTCGGCGGGCGAGCGCTGCATGGCCGTGTCGGTCGTGGTCGCGGTCGGCGACACCGGTGACGAGCTGGTCGGCAAGATCGCCGAGCGGGCGAAGAACCTGCGGATCGGCCCCGGCAACGACCCGGCGTCCGAGATGGGCCCGCTGATCACCCGAGAGCACCGCGACAAGGTGGCGTCCTACGTGTCGTCGGCCGCCGAGCAGGGCGCCGAGGTCGTCGTCGACGGCACCGGCTTCTCGGTCGACGGCCACGAGGACGGCTTCTTCCTCGGCGTCTCCCTCCTGGACCGGGTGCCGCTGACGGCGGACGCGTACCGGGAGGAGATCTTCGGTCCGGTGCTGTGCGTGGTCCGCGCGGAGACGTACGAAGAGGCCATCAAGCTGATCAACGACTCCCGCTGGGGCAACGGCACCGCGATCTTCACCCGGGACGGCGGCGCCGCCCGCCGCTTCCAGCTGGAGGTCAAGGCAGGCATGGTCGGCGTCAACGTGCCGATCCCGGTCCCGGTCGGCTACCACTCCTTCGGCGGCTGGAAGGACTCGCTCTTCGGCGACCTGCACGTCTACGGCAACGACGGCATCGCCTTCTACACCCAGGGCAAGGTCATCACCACGCGCTGGCCTGACCCGGCCGACGCGGGCGGCATCAACCTCGGCTTCCCGAGCAACTCCTGACGCCGAAGGGGGGTAATCCATGGCACACCGAAGGGGGTAATCCATGGCGAGGACCGGTGACCGGGCCCGCAACCGACCCGCGGCCGCCCCTGCGCTCAGCTCGCTGGACTTCGCCCTGGACCGGGGCAGTCCCGTGCCGCTGTACTACCAGCTCGCACAGCAACTGGAGTCGGCGATCGAGCACGGGATCCTCGCCCCGGGAAACCTCCTGGGCAACGAGGTCGACCTCTCGGTGCGCCTCGGCCTGTCCCGCCCCACCGTCCGCCAGGCCATCCAGTCCCTCGTCGACAAGGGACTGCTGGTCCGGCGGCGCGGGGTCGGTACGCAGGTGGTGCACAGCCAGGTCAAGCGCCCGCTGGAGCTGAGCAGCCTCTACGACGACCTGGAGGCGGCCGGGCAGGGGCCCACCACGCAGGTCGTGCGCAACGAGGTCGTCCCTGCCTCCTGCGACGTGGCCGCGGCGCTCGGCGTCGCGGAGGGCAGCGAGGTCACCGTCCTGGACCGGCTGCGCCGCACGCACGGCCAGCCGGTGGCCCTGCTGTGCAATTACCTGCCGGCGTCTCTCGTGGACCTCGACGACACACGCCTGGAGGCGACGGGCCTGTACCGGATGATGCGCTCGGCGGGCATCACCCTGCACAGCGCCCGGCAGCGCGTCAGCGCCCGCGCGGCCACCGCGGAGGAGGCCGCCCGCCTGGACGAGGAAGAGGGCGCCGCGCTGCTCACCATGCAGCGCACGGCGTACGACGACACCGGGCGCGCGGTCGAGTACGGAACGCACATCTACCGGGCGTCGCGGTACACGTTCGACTTCCAGTTGCTGGTGAGGCCCTGACCGGACCCCGAAGCCTCGCGCACCTCCAGGGGGCGCCGCTGCTCGCCACGCGTCTGCCGGCGTTCCCGCTGGCCGGGCGGCCCGCCACGGTGCTGCGGGATCACGAGCGGTGCTGGCGCTGTTGCGGCCCGCCGGGTTCGACGAGGCCACCACCGTGGTGGACAACCCGGACGAGGCCGATCCGGCCTTCCGGATCGGGCTGCACCGCCTGTCGGCCAGGGAGCTGCCGACGCTGCGGGAGACGGCGGCCGCGCTCGCCGAGCAGGGCGGCCCCGAGGGCCTCGCGGCCGGTCTCGACGCCCTGTTCGACAGCTTCACGAGCGGCTCCCCTTCCGCAGCATCCGGCTGAACGGCGTGTCCGGGCGCTCCAGCCGCTCGCCGTCCAGCGTGATGTCGACGGCCTCGTTGAAGAAGGCGACGCGTCCCTGGATCGCCGCCACGGCGGGCAGTGGCTCGGGGTAGCTCCAGACGATGTTGGGTGGCACATCGCCCTCGCCGCGCCAGGACCAGTACTCGGCGGTGCCCTTGTAGGGGCATCGGGTGATGTGGTCGGTGGCGTCGAACAGGCCCAGGCGGACGTTCTCGCGGGGGAGGTAGTACCGGGTCGGCAGGGACGTCTCGAAGAGCAGGACGGGGGCGTGGGTGTCCGCGACGACCCGACCGTCGATCTCGACCCGGACATGGCGGCTGCTGGGCAGCGCGTCGACGCGTTTGTGCGGGTCACGGGGGTGGACGAAGATCTCTTCCTCCTCCTCGTACCAGTGGTCGAGGCCCGTGTCGGTGCGCAGGAACCACTCGAAGGCGATGTGGCCGGCCAGGTCGTCGGCGGGGAACGTCCACGCCGCGTTCGCGCGCACGTCGCCGTCGGCGTGGAGGTCGTAGAAGATCCGGGAGCCGGTGTGTGCGCCGGCGGGCGGGTTCTGCGCCGGGCGGAGGAGGTCGGTGCGGACCTCATCGTGCGGAAAGGCGTACTGCGGCACGGGCAGGTGGGGTTCCCAGACGAGAACCGGGTGCCGGCTGTCGACGACGGTGACGTCGCCCTTGCGTCCGCGCACCCAGCGCTCGCTGGGCTCCCACATGAGGCCTTCGGGGGTGGTCCTGATCGACCGGGCGGCGGGGTGGGCCGGGCGGGTGGTCATGGCCGGTGCTCCTTCCGGAGGTCCGGATGTCCGGTTCCCTCCACGGTCCCACGAGCTCAGTGCGCCGCGTCCAGCCTGGTGCGCTGCTCGGCGGTCAGTTCCAGGTCCACCGCGGCGAGGTTCTCCTCCAGCTGGGCCACCGAGGAGACCCCCGCCAGCGGGATGATCGGCAGCTCACCACCGATCTGCCAGGCCAGCACGACCTGGTTGACGCTCGCCCCGGTCTCCCGCGCCACTTCCCGCAGCACCGCCAGCCTGGCCGGGGTGCCGGGGTGGTCGAAGTCCGCGGGCAGCCGGTCCGGGTGGGTGTAGGCGCCCTTCAGCAGCGGCGAGTAGGCGACCAGGGTCAGTCCGGTCTCGGCCCGCAGGTAGCTCAGCAGGTCAGGGCCGGCGTGGCCGAGGCTGCCGTCCGGGAAGAGATCGTCGGGTACGTCGGTGCGGGGGCGCAGGTGGCTGTGCGCGTACTGGAGCACCTCGTAGCCGGGCAGTCCGGCCGCGGCGGCGAGGGCGCGGGCCCGCTCCACGCGCCAGGCGGCGTGGTTGCTCACGCCGAGCAGTCCGACGGTGCCCTCGGCGACCAGGGCGGCGAAGCCCTCGACAGTCTCCTGGAGGGGGATCTTGTGGTCCTCGATGTGAGCGTAGAGCAGGTCCAGCTTCGCCACGCCGAGCCGCTCGCGACTGCGTTCGGCGGACTCGCGGATCACCTTGGCCGACAGGCCTTCGGGGTTGTCGACGTAGCTGGTGCCGGGGGCCAGGGGGCGGGCACCGAGCTTGGTCGCGATGACGATCTCGTCGCCGACGCCGCGGCTGCGCCGCCAGCGGCCGAGGAGTTCCTCGCTCTGGCCGCCCTGGCCGGCGTCGACCCAGAAGGCGTAGTTGTCGGACGTGTCGATGAAGTTCCCGCCGGCTTCGACGTAGCGGTCGAGGACGGCGAAGGACGTCTTCTCGTCCGTCACCGAGCCGAACAGCATCGCGCCGAGCGCGAGCACGCTCACCTCGCGGCGGGTGCGCGGGTCCGTGCCGATCGTGCGGTACCGCATGGGTATTGCTCCCTCCCCTTCGTGCCCCGGACCTCGGGGCACGAAGGGGAGTCTTCAGTTTGGAGCGCACTTCAGGTCAAGGGCATACGGCGAAAAGAAGGCCGCCCAAACGAAAAGGGCCCCGCAGGCATCGGCCTGCGGGACCCTTCGCACCGTCGGGACGACAGGATTTGAACCTGCGACCCCTTGACCCCCAGTCAAGTGCGCTACCAAGCTGCGCCACGTCCCGGTGCGCGCCCACCGCGGTGAACCGCGTGATCGCGCGAACAGCACTTTACCTCACACCCCGGGCCGCGCCGAAAGGCGGCTCCCGGGCGCGGGACAATCGCCTTATGGGCAGCACAGACAGCAGCGGACGCTCGGAGAACACAGGAAGCGCGGGAAGCACGGGACACATGGGGAACACGGGGAGCACGTCCGCGGGACGGCCGGGCGGCGCACGGGATCGCGACAGCGAGGGGCGGGCGCGCAACGCCCGGCCGCGGGACGGTCTCGGCAGGCCCCTGCCGTACGACGCGCCGGGTGTCCCGCGGCAGCCCGAGGGCGTCGTCCGCACCCCCGAGGAGACCGTCGCCGAGGCGCAGCGGCTGCTGGACGAGGGGAAACCGTTCCACGCGCACGAGGTCTTCGAGGACGCCTGGAAGTCGGGCCCTGACACGGAGCGCGAACTGTGGCGTGGCCTCGCCCAGCTCGCCGTGGGCCTGACACACACAGCCCGCGGCAACCTCACGGGCGGAGCGCGCCTGCTGCGGCGCGGCGCCGGCGCGGCCGAGGCGTGGGCGTCCGGCTCCGGGGAGGCGACGCCGCACGGGATCGACATCGGAAGCGTCGCCGCCTGGGCACGGGAGCTGGCCGAGGACGTGGAGCGGGAGGGCCGGCCGGTGGACGCGGGGGCGCGGGCGCCCCGGTTGCGGGGTGCGGACGCCGGGCGCTGACCGGGGACGCTGAGCGCGAGCACCCCGGGTGCGGGGAGCGAGCCGTGATGCTCGGCGCCGACCAGGCCTTCCGGCGGATCTCCCGCCCGGCCCCCGAGGCCGCGCCCCCCATCGAGCGTTTGGGTGCCGACGCCCGCGGGCGCAAGGGCCGGATCATGGACACGTGTCTGCCGCGCCGGCGCCCATGGCGACCAGCACGGTGTGACGGGCGGCTGCCGTCCCGCCCCGGGTACCGACCGGCGGACACGGCTCACCGTGGTTATCGTCCAGGCATGGAGTCCGTACGCGCCGTGCTCGTCGACATCGACGGAGTGCTGACCGTCTCGTGGCGGCCCTTGCCCGGGGCCGTGGAAGCGTTGCGGGAGATCCGGGGGGCCGGGCTCGCCGTGCTGCTGGTCACGAACACCACGTCCCGCACCCGGGCGTCGATCGCCGGGACGCTCGCGGACGCGGGGTTCCCGGTGTCCGCCGAGGACATCCTGACCGCGCCCGCCGCCACCGCCGCCCACCTCGCCGAGCACTGCCCCGGCGCCCGGTGCGCCCTTCTGAACAGCGGCGACATCGCGGAGGACCTCGACGGTGTGACCGTCGTCGACGCTGCGGACTCAGGCGCGGCGGACTCCGGCACCGTGCCGGATGTCGTGCTGGTCGGCGGGGCCGGCCCGGAGTTCGGCTACGCGGCGCTGGACCGGGTCTTCGGGCATCTCCAGCGCGGGGCCCTGCTGGTGGCCATGCACCGCAACCTGTACTGGCGTACGGCCGAGGGGCTGCGGCTGGACTCGGGTGCGTTCCTGGCCGGGCTGGAGCAGGCCGCCCGGGTCGAGGCCGAGATCACCGGGAAACCGGCCCGGGCGTTCTTCGAGGCGGCGCTCGCCCGGCTGGACGTCGGCGCGGGCGAGGCCGTGATGGTGGGCGACGACGTCGAGTCCGACGTGCTCGCGGCGCAGCGGGCCGGTGTCACCGGGGTCCTCGTCCGGACCGGCAAGTTCCAGCCGGAGGTGCTCCGGGCCGCCGACGGCACGCCCGACCACGTGATCGACTCCTTCGCGGACCTTCCGGCGCTCCTTCGGGGTGCGGCGCGGCGGTAGTCACACGTCAGCGCAGCAGTAGTTGCAGTCCGCCCACGACCGTCGCCGCGATGACCAGCTGTTCGAACAGCCGCTGGTTGATCTTGTTGACCGCCCACTTGCCGAACAGCGCGCCGGGCACGACGAACGCCACGAGCGCCAGGTCGAGCAGCAGGGAGCGGCCGTCGATCAGGCCGAGGCCGGCGCTGAAGGGCAGCTTGGAGACGTTGACGATCAGGAAGAAGAAGGCCGACGTGCCGAGGAAGCCGAGCTTGCGGAAGCCCGCGGACAGCAGGTACATCGACATCACCGGGCCGCCCGCGTTGGCGACCATGGTGGTGAAGCCTCCGAGGACGCCGTAGGAACGGGCCTTGATCCGGCCCGCCTGGGTGGTGACCGACTCCGGCTCCTGCTCGGCGTCCGCCGTACGCCTGCGCCAGACCGTCACCGCGGCCATCAGCAGCAGGATCGCGCCGATCGAGGTCCGTACGATCGCGTCGTCCGCCCACATCAGGAACACCGTGCCGACGACGACGCCCGCGGCGACCGCCGGGAACAGCCGCCACAGTGTGGGCCAGTGGGCGTGCCGCCGGTAGGTGGCGACGGCGAGCAGGTCCCCGGCGATCAGAACCGGCAGCAGCACGCCGGTGGAGGCGCGGGCGGGCAGCACCGCGGCGAAGATGGCGAGGCTGACCGTGTTGGCCCCGCTCACGGCGGTCTTCGAGAAGCCGACGAGCAGGGCCGCGAAGGCGAGCGC
The DNA here is from genome assembly GCF_001270025.1 of Streptomyces azureus. Classification (NCBI taxonomy): domain Bacteria; kingdom Bacillati; phylum Actinomycetota; class Actinomycetes; order Kitasatosporales; family Streptomycetaceae; genus Streptomyces; species Streptomyces azureus. Next base: position 119,637 of record NZ_DF968346.1, read on the forward strand.
GGCGAACTCCCAGCCGGTGATGTGCCAGAGCGTCATCGTGTTCATGCGAGCACTGATGCTATGTGCAACGAACCGAGGTCGGCAGTGCCGTCTCGCCTGGTGGCACGAGGTGGCTAAGCCCGCTCGACCAGCAGCGCACTCCCCTGCCCCACCCCGACACACATCGTCGCCAGCCCCCGCCGCGCCCCTGTACGCCGCATCCGGTGGAGCAGCGTCGTCAGGATGCGGGCACCCGAGCAGCCCAGCGGGTGGCCGAGGGCGATGGCTCCGCCGCTCGGGTTGACCAGCTCGGGGTCGATGCCGAGCTGGTCCACGCAGGCCAGGGCCTGGGCCGCGAAGGCCTCGTTGAACTCCGACTCCTCCAGGTCGCCGATGTTCCAGCCGGCGCGGGTCAGTGCCTTGCGGGTGGCGGGGACCGGGCCGATGCCCATGACGTCGGGGTGGACGCCTGCCGAGGCTCCGGCGACGTAGCGGCCCAGGGATTCCAGGCCCAGCTCGCGCAGGGCGTCCTCGCTGACCAGGAGGAGGCCGGCGGCGCCGTCGTTCATCGGGGAGGCGTTGCCCGCGGTGACCGTGCCGCCGTCCCGGAAGACGGGCTTCAGCCGGGACAGCTTCTCGTAGGAGGTGTCCTCGCGGACGCACTCGTCGGTGTCGACGACCACCCCGTCGGGGCGTTCCACGGGCAGGAGTTCGTCGTCGAAGTGGCCGTTCTTGCGGGCGAGTGCGGCGCGTTGGTGGCTGCGCAGGGCGAAGTCGTCCTGGCGTTCTCGCGGGATGCCGTACCGCGCGGCGACCTCCTCCGCCGTCTCGCCCATGGACAGCAGGCCGTGCAGGTCCCGCATCGCGGGGTTGACCAGGCGCCAGCCGAGGCGGGTGTCGGCGGTCTCGATACGGTGCGGCAGGGCCTCGTCGGGGCGGGGCAGGACGAAGGGGGCGCGGCTCATCGACTCGGAGCCGCCCGCGATCACGATGTCGGCCTCGCCGGCGGCGATGGTGCGGGCTGCGGTGGTCACGGCCTCCAGGCCCGAGGCGCAGAGGCGGTTGACGGTGGCGCCGGGCACGGACTCGGGGAGGCCGGCGAGCAGCGCGGCCATGCGGGCGACGTTGCGGTTGTCCTCGCCGGCCTGGTTGGCGGCGCCCCAGTAGACGTCGTCGATCCGGGCCGGGTCCAGCGCGGGCACCTCGCCGGCCAGGGCACGGACGACGGTGGCGGCGAGGTCGTCGGGCCGTACCGGGGAGAGGGAGCCGCGCAGCTTGCCGATGGGGGTGCGGCGGGCGGCCGCGAAGTGGACGGGACGCACGAGAGGACTCCTCACACCGTTTAATTAGCACTGCTAGTTTCGGACTATAGACCCTCGGTCTGCCCCTGTGAAGATTCCGGAGGCAGAAGTGCCCTCGGAGGGCATCATCGCAGGCCGGAACAACCGACCTGCGAGCTTGGGCACCGGGTTTGCCCCAGGGGGGCCGGGGCACCCGCGCGTTCATGGAGTGGTTGCGGAGCGCCGCCTGTGTGGACGAGGACCCCGAGTTGTTCTTCCCCGTGGGCACGGCAGGTCCGGCCCTGCGGGACGTCACGGCCGCGAAGCGGATCTGTGCGCGCTGCCCGGTGACCGACCAGTGCCTGAGCTTCGCGCTGAGCAGTGGCCAGGCCTCGGGCGTGTGGGGCGGGACCTGCGAGGAGGAGCGCGACGCACTGCTCCGGACGACGAGAAACGACGCGAGGAGGAGAAGCGCTCTATGACGGCTGTGCGGAGCACACTGCCCGACGAGGCCCGCCGGGTTTCGTGCGAGGCACTCCAGGACACCCTGGTGGATCTGCTCGGACTCTCGCTGATCGGGAAGCAGGCGCACTGGAACATCGTCGGACCGCGATTCCGGTCGATCCACCTCCAGCTCGACGAGGTGGTCTCGGCCGCGCGGAACTTCGCCGACACGGTGGCGGAGCGGTCCGCGGCGCTCGGCGTCCCGCCGGACGGCCGGCCCGAGACCATCGCGAAAACCTTCACGCTGCCCGCCCCCAAGGAGGGCTGGGTGCGCGACTCGGACGCCGTGCAGGTGATGGTGGAGTCCCTCCAGGACGCCATCGGCCGGCTGCGCGAGCGCATCGACGCGACCGAGAAGGCCGACCTGGTCACCCAGGACCTGCTGATCACCATCACCGCCGAGCTGGAGAAGCAGCGGTGGATGTTCGACGCCGAGAACGTTCCCCGCGAGGACTGACCGGCGCGCACGTACGCAAGGAAGGGGCATGTGATGACCGACGCCCTCGAACTCGACGCGCTGTGGGAGGACTTCCACCGCGTGGTGAACATGACGTCGCAGGAACTCGCGGCCTGGCTGCGGATGCGGGACGCCGACGAGGACGCGGAGCCGCTGCCGGAGCAGGCGGGCACGCAGACCGGGCAGCACGTCCTGGCGATCCTCCAGAAGCGGCGCACCGACCTGACCGAGGACGACCTGCGGGTGATGCGGAACGTCGTGGACAGGGTCACCTCGCAGGTGGACCTGGAGGACGAGCCGCTACCTGAGGTGACGGCCGAGGACACGCGCCGAAGGCACCGGCTGATGACGGTCGGCCACGATCCGCTCAAGGGGTAGCCGTGGACCGGCAGCAGCGCGTCGTACGCGAACTCCTCGACGCGCACGGCCGGACGTACGCGGATGAGGCGGGCATCCGGCTGAAGGACACCCCGCAGCCGCTGTACCGGCTGCTGGTGCTGGCCCATCTGCTCAGTGCCCGCATCCGCGCCTCGGTCGCGCTGGCCACCGCCCGTGCCCTGCACGAGGCGGGGCTGCGCGACCCGCGCAGCATGGCGGAGGCCGACTGGCAGGAGCGGGTGGACGCGCTCGGCCGGGGCGGCTACCGGCGCTACGACGAGCGCACGGCGACCCAACTCGGCGAGACTGCCGAGCTGTTGACCGAGCGGTGGGGCGGGGACCTGCGGCGGCTGCGCCGGGAGGCGGACGGCAAGGTGTCCGAACTGCGCCATCTGCTCCAGGAGTTCCCCGGGATCGGCCCGGCCGGCGCCGACATCTTCCTGCGCGAGGCACAGGGGGTGTGGCCGGAGGCCGCTCCCTACCTCGACGCCAAGGCCCTTCAGGGTGCCGAGCGGCTGAACCTGCCGAAGGACCCGGGCCGTCTCACCGAACTGGCCGGGCGGACCGACCCGGCCGTCCTCGCCGCCGCCCTGGTGCGGGCGGCGATGGACAAGGACGTGGCGGAGGACACGCTCCGGCGTGCCGGGTGACCGGCCTTCTCTCAGCCGAGCAACCACCCTCCGTCCACGGCCAGTTCGACGGCGTTGACCGACCGGTTGCGCAGCAGGAAGTCGACCGCGTCCACCACGTCCGTCAACGTGGCCAGCCGCCCGGTGGGCGTCTCCGTGCGCAGCACCTCCAGCACCTTCTCCGGCTTGGCCTGCCAGTACGGGCTGTCGCCGACGACGCCGGGATGCACGACGTTGACCCGGACGGGAGCGAGTTCGACGGCCAGGGAGTTCATCAGGCCCCGCACGCCCGCGTTGACCGTCGCCACCGTCGTCGCCCCCGGGTAGGGGCGTTCCTTGGCCTGTCCGCCGAACAGGACGATGGCGCTGTCGTCGTGCAGCCGGGCCCGCAGCGTGTGCACGACCTCGGTGTAGCCGACGAGCTTGAGCGTGACCAGCCGCAGGGCGGCGTCGATGTCGTACTCGCTCACCTTGTTGTCGTCCCGGGAGACCCCCGCGAGCACCAGATGGTCGACGCGTCCCACGTCGGCCAGCGCCGCCGCGATCTCCAGCGGTCGCGCCAGGTCGAGGGCGATGCCCCGGGCGCCGAACTCCTCGGCGATCAGGTCGGCGCGGTGGGCGTCGCGACTGGTCAGGACCACCTCGTCACCCTGCTCGGCGCGGGCCCGGGCGTACGCGAGGCCGATGCCCGACGTGCCGCCGACGACAAGGACACTGCTCATGACCCCTCCTCGAGCACTTGGCGCAGATAGTCCCAGTCCCTGGTGAACCGGTACGAGTGCCGCGGCGGTGGCTGCGGCGCCTGCGTCTCCAGCCACCGCAGGGGCCCCTGCCCAGCGTTCACGAACCCATGCACACAGCCGGCGCCCGCCCACGCGAGGTCCCCGGGCTCCAGCCGGTACCGCTCGCCGTCGAGAGTGCTCTCGGCCACGCCCTCCAGGATCAGGTACGTCTCCTCGAAGGGGTGGTCGTGGGTGCCGATGACGCCGTCGGACGCGTACTGCACCATGAACATCGTCGAGCCGACCGCGCCCAGGTCGCTGTCGACCATCATCTTCACGGTGATGCCGCTGTAGACCAGCAGCGCGGTGCGCATGCTCGCCGTGACGGCCAGCAGGTCCTGGGACTGCCTGCCGGGGTCCATCTGGCCGGGCTCGACATGGCCGAAGGAGCGGGTGCGCGGGTCACGGACGTCGACCCGGACGGGGTCGCGAGCGGGCAGGTCCGGCACCCTCTGGGTGTCGTACCCGTAGCGGGCCCGCGGCACGGGGGCGAGCATGTCCGCCCAGCTGCCGCCGGTCCCCCCGGCGCCGCGCCAGGCGTGCGGGACGCCGATCGGCAGCAGGCCGTAGTCACCCTCCTCCAGCAGGTACGAGCCCTCGGGCGCCTCGAGGACCACGGCCCCGTCGAGGACGTGGAAGCTCTCCTCGTACGAGTGCACATGCGCGGGCACACGGCCGTCCGGTCGCAGGTCGCACAGGCCGAAGCCGGTGTGCACACTGCCGTCGCCCTCGCCGACCAGCGTCCGCCGCCGGTAGGCCAGGCCGTCGTACGGCGGCTCGGGAAGATCGGCCGCGCGGCGGACCAGGTGATTCGTCATGCCGTGGCCTTCTCCCCCTCCGGCGCCTTCATCTCCTTCGCCGCGAGGAGCCGGTCCCGGGCCTCGGAGACGAGCCGCAGGGCACGCCCGGTGTCGGTGAGCAACGTGCCGTCGCGCTTGTGGATCACGCCGTCGACGAGGACGGTGTCCACGTTGGACACGTCCGCGCACAGGGTCACCGCGGCTGCCGCGTCGTGCACGGGCGCGACGTTCAGCGCGGTGGCGCCGATCGCGACGATGTCGGCGCGCTTGCCGGGGGTCAGGGAGCCGGTACGGTCCTCCAGTCCCGCGACATGGGCGCCGTTGACGGTGGCGATCTCCAGCATCTGACGTGCTGTCAGCATGGTGCTGGGGACCGGCATGTTGGCCTGCCAGCAGTCCGCGTTGACACGGGCGCGTTCGGCGCCGAAGGCCGCGCGGATCTGGGTGAACATGTCGCCGGGCACGGTGGTGACGACGTCGATGCTGAGCGACGGCCGCAGACCGTGCTCGATCGCCTGCATCACGGGCGGCCAGCCGTGCCCCATCTGGAGCTCGACCTGCGGTGCGACGGACACCGTGCCTCCGCTGTCGGCGACCATCCGCCACTCCTCCTCGCTGAGGTAGCAGCAGTGGACGTAGGTGGTGTCCGGGCCGAGGAGCCCCATGCCGTGGAGCTGTTTGACCATGCCGAAGCGGCCGGCCAGCCGCCCCATGGCCACGTGCACGGTGATCGGGATGCCGAGTTCGCGGGCGAGGGCCCACTCGGAGGCGACGACGTCGTTGACGCAGAACCCGGGTCCGCGTGTGGCGAGGGCCATGGTCAGCAGGCCGTCGTCCGACGCGAAGTGCTGGGCGCGGATCCGCCGTACGTCGTCGGCCGGTATCGCGATCTTGCTCTCGAACCAGTAGTCGGCGAGGGAGGTGTTGGCGCTGCCGTACGCGTACTGCGCCCGGATGCCGGATTCGGCCAGGCCCTGGATGGCGGCGTCCGGGTGGTCCGGGGTGTTGTTGATGTGCGACCAGTCGACGAGCGTGGTGATACCGGCGTTGAGGCATTCCAGCGCGCCCGCGAGGTTGGCCGCGTAGACGTCCTCCGGGGTGTACAGGGGTGCGAAGGTGTCGAGGATGTCGACGAAGTAGTCGTCGAGGGTGGCGTCGGGTGCGACGCCCCGGATCGGTGCCTCCCAGGTGTGGCGGTGGGTGTCGACGAAGCCGGGGATCACGATGCGGCCGGTCATGTCGAGGACCTCGGCGTCGGCGCTGATCTCGGGCCGCACGTCCACGATCCCGCCGTCCTCGACGAGGACGTCCCCCTGGGGCAGGTCCCCGATGGCGGGGTCCATCGAGATCACGTGACCGTTGCGCAGCAGTGTTCTGGTGGTCATCGCGCTTCCTCCCATGGGGTCTTCGGTGCGTGGTTGGGTGGGCGGCTCAATAGGCGGCGAGTTGGCGGACCGCCGTGACGACCTTGTCGACGGTGGGGATGACCTCTTTCTCCAGTGCGTCGGCGAACGGCAGCGGGACGCACTCCGCCGCGACCCGCCGCGCGGGCGCGTCCAGCAGGCCGAAGCCCTCGTCGGCGACGATCGAGACGACGGTGGCGCCCCAGCCGCCCTGGTACGGGTTCTCCTCGACGGTGAGGAGCCGTGAGGTCCCGCGCAGTGAGTCGAGGACGGTCGCGGCGTCCAGCGGGACCAGGCAGCGCAGGTCGACCACCTCCGTCTCGATCCCCTCCCCCGACAGCACGTCGGCGGCCTTCAGTGCCAGGGGCACCGTGGAGGCGAGTGCGACGAGCGTGATGTCGGCGCCCTCGCGTACGACGGCGGCCCGGCCCAGTTCGACGACATGATCAGGGGGTGGCGGTGGCCCCTTGGTGGCCAGGAGGGCCTTGTGCTCGAAGAAGACCACGGGGTCGTCGCTGCGGATCGCCGCCGCCATCATGCCGATGACGTCGGCGGGTGTGGCCGGTGCCGCGATCTTCAGGCCGGGGACGGTCAGTGCCCAGTTCTCGGTGGCCTGGGAGTGCTGCGCGCCGAAGCCGAGCCCGCCGCCGTTGGCGGTGCGCACGACCAGCGGTACCGTCACCTGGCCGCCGGTCATGTAGCGGACCTTGGGGATCTCGTTGGCGAGGTAGTCCCAGCAGCAGGCCAGGAAGTCGGAGAACATGATCTCCGCGACGGGCCGCATCCCGGTCATCGCAGCGCCCATCGCCGCACCCACGATGGCCTGCTCGGATATGGGCGTGTCCCACACCCGCTCGGGCCCGAACTCCTTCAGCAGACCCACGGTCGTCCTGAACACGCCGCCGGCCGCGGCGATGTCCTCCCCGAGGCACACGACCGACGTGTCCCGGCGCATCTCGCGCGCGATGCCCTCGGCGACCGCTTCCCGGTAGGTGATCACGTCCGCCATGCGGCACCTCCGTCCGCCCACACGTCGGTCAGCGCCTCCCGCGGATCGGGCGGTGGCCCGGCCTTCGCCGCCTCGACGGCCCGCTCCACGACGTCCCTGACCCGCCCGTCGGCCTCGTCGACCGTCTCCGCCCCGACCCCCAGCTCGGCGAGCCGTCCCCGTGCGAGGTCCAACGGGTCGTGCTTCAGCCACCGTTCGACCTCCTCGGCCGGACGGTAGGCCGCCGGGTCGGCGCGGCTGTGCCCGAAGTGCCGGTAGGTCTCGGCCTCCAGCACAGCGGGCCCGTCCCCGGCCCGGGCCCGCCGCGCGAGCCGCGCCACCGCCTCCTCGACGGCCACGACGTCGTTGCCGTCGACGACCTCGCCCGGGATGCCGTGGGCGGACGCCCGGTCGGCGGCGGGCCGGGCCACCGCCGTGACATCGGCGATCGGCGTGTACTCCATGTACTGGTTGTTCTCGCACACGAACAGCACCGGCAGTTTCCACACGGCGGCCAGGTTGAGCGACTCGTGGAAGGCGCCGATGTTGGTCGCGCCGTCCCCGAAGAAGGCGACCGCGAGCTGGTCCGTGCCGCGCAGCCGGGCCGACCAGGCCGCGCCGACCGCCATCGGGAGATGGGAACCGACGATGGCGTACGAGCCGAGCATGCAGGTGGCCGCCTTGGTCAGGTGCATGGAGCCGCCCTTGGCCTTGCACAGCCCGGTCGCCCGGCTCATCAGCTCGGCGAGGCACTCCTCGGGGGTGGCACCCCGGGCGAGGGCATGGTGGTGGCCTCTATAGGTGGCGAACACATAGTCGTCCGGGCGCAGGGCGGCACTCGCACCCACGGCGATCGCCTCCTGCCCGGCGGCGAGATGCGTGGTGCCCTTCACCAGGCCCTGGAGGAACAGGTCGTGGGCGGCCTTCTCCGTGCGGCGGATGACGGCCATCCGCTCGTAGCAGGCGAGGAGTCCGGCGGCGTCCATCAGCTCGCCCCGTCGCCACGAGAGGTGTTGAGATGGGACTGCGCCTCCCGGCGGGTGTTCAGCTCACCGCCCACCGTCCAGTACTTGCGCCCGGCCACCAGCAGGTCCTCGGCGGGGAACTTGGTGATGACCTCGCAACCGTCGGCGGTGACGACGAGCTCCTCCTCGATCCGGGCGGCGGACCAGCCGTCGGCGGCCGGCCAGTAGGTCTCCAGGGCGAACACCATGCCCTCTTCCAGGACTTCGGGATGGTCGAGGGAGACCAGACGGCTGAAGATCGGCTTCTCCCAGATCGACAGGCCGACGCCGTGCCCGTACTGGAGGGCGAAGGCGGCGGTCTCGTCGGCGAAGCCGAACTCCTCCGCACGCGGCCAGACCCGCACGATGTCGGCGGTGGTCGCACCGGGCCGGACGAGCGCGATCGCCTGGTCCATGTACTCACGGCAGCGCGCATAGGCGTCCCGTTGCGCCCGGGAGGCGCTGCCCACGGCGAACGTGCGGTAGTAGCAGGTGCGGTAGCCGAGGTGGCTGTGCAGGATGTCGAAGAAGGCCGGGTCTCCGGGGCGGATCAGGCGGTCGCTGTAGACGTGCGGGTGCGGTGAACACCGCTCGCCCGAGATGGCGTTGACGCCCTCGACGTACTCGCTGCCGAGGTCGTACAGGACCTTGGCCACGACGCCGACGCACTCGTTCTCGCGCACGCCCGGGCGCAGATACCCGTACAGCTCCTCGTAGGCCGCGTCGACCATGGCGCAGGCCTGGGTGAGCAGGGCTGTCTCGTCGCCGGTCTTGATCCGGCGGGCCTCCAGGAAGACCTGCTGCCCGTCGGCGACGTCGATGCCTTCGGCACGCAGGGCGGCGAGGACGGGCATCTCGGCGACGTCGACGCCGAGCGGTTCGTTCGCCAGGCCGTGGTCGTGCAGCTCGGCGGCGATCTTGACGGCGACGTCCTCGGCGATGCCGGCGTCCGGGTGGAAGGCGCCGCGCAGGGTGGAGATGCCCGCGCGGGCGCCGGTGGGCGGGCCGCCTTCGCCGTCGCTGTAGTCGAGCCACGGGTTGTACAGCTGGTGGTGGCGGGCGGCGGAGCCGAAGTCCCAGACGACCGGTTGGCCGTCGCGCACCAGCAGGGCGAAGCGGATCAGCTTGTCCATCGCCCAGGTGCCGATGTGCGTGGCGGTCATGTAGCGGATGTTGGCGAAGTCGAAGCTGAGCACCGCGCCCAGGTCTGAGCGGTTCAGGGACTCGCGCAGCCGGGCCAGGCGCTGTCCGCGCAGCCGGTCCAGGTCGATGCGCTCTTCCCAGTCGACGGCGTTGGGCCCGTATGTGTGGATCGCCATGGCGACCACCCCCACTTCGGAGTGAACGCCCGGGTGCCATGGGTGTCAAGTGTCACTGAACATCGCCGGAGACGAACCAGACACCCACAGCGGGTACCTCTCCATCGTTGCGGTAGCGGTGGGGGGTCGTCGACTCGAAGGAGACGGCGTCGCCCGGGCGCACGGTGTACTCGTCGAAACCGAGGGTGAGGATCAGTTCGCCGGAGGTCAGATAGCCGTACTCGGTGCCGGTGTGCCGCATCAGGCCGCCCGAGCCGGAGGAGGAGCCGCCGGGCCGGTAGGTCACCAGCAGGAAGTCGACATCGGCGCCCGGCACCCGGCCGAGACGCTCCCAGACGACGCCGGAGTCCAGTTCCAGCATCTCGCGCTCACCCGCGCCGACCAGCGGGCCGATCCGCCGCCCCGGGTCGGCGGCGAAGGCGGCGAGGGCGGGCAGGGCGGGCAGGGCGGTGCCCAGGGCCGCCGCCTGCGGAGTCGCTCCGGCGCTCTCCCGGACGTCGAAGAGGGACTCGACGGAGATGCCCAGGGCCGTCGTGATCGCGTACAGCGTGCTGACGGAGGGCTGGCTCTTGCCGGTCTCGATCTGTGACACGAGGCTCGCCGACACACCGACCTCGCGGGCGAGCGCGCGCAGGCTCGTCCCGCGCTCCAGACGCGCCTGCCGAATGCGCGCACCGACGGGCGGCACGACGGCGGGGGACACGGGCGGCTCCTCTCGCGAGCGGCGTGCGTTCAGCTTCATTGAACAGCCGATGCGGTGTGCCGCGCCAGAGTCAAAGGGCCGACCGGCTCGTGCCGGACACACGGGGTCCGCCGCTCGGCACGTCCCTCAGCCCTTCCCGACCGGGAACGTCGCAGACACCCGCCACCCTTGCCCCGCCCCCGGCCCGGCGCGCAGTTCGCCACCCAGCGCCGTCACACGCTCCCTCAGGCCGACGAGGCCGAAGCCGCCGCCGTGGGCGGCCTCCGGGAGCTGGATGCCGCCGTGGCCGTCGTCGGTCACCGTGACCTCCAGCCGGTCGCCGGGGCGGGCCAGACGGACGGTGACCCGCGTGGCGTCGCCCGCGTGGCGCCGTACGTTGGTCAGCGCCTCCTGCACGACCCGGAAGGCCGCGGCCTGCACCTCGTGCGGCAGGTCGTCGGACACGGCAGGGTCACGCTGCAGGACGGTCTTCTGCGCCGGGGTCGCGAAGCCCTCGACCAGGTCCGTGACGCCGGCCAGGTCACCGACGGGACGGCGGTCGGCGGTCTCCGGGCCGGTGTCACGCAGCACGCCCACCGTGCGCCGCATGGACGCCAGCGCCTCGGTCGCGGCGCGCTCGATGCCGGCCAGGACGGGGTCCAGGTCCTGCGGCTGCCGGGCCGCCATCATGCGGGCCATCTGGGTCTGCACAAGGATCCCGGTGACGTGGTGCGCGACGAAGTCGTGCAGGTCGGCGGCGATGGCGACGCGTTCGGCGCGGCGGGTCTCGCTGAGCATGACGGTGCGCCGGTAGTCCAGGGAGCGCAGGTACGCGGCGAGCCCGGCGGTGAGCCCGACCAGGACCAGGCCCAACAGGGCGTACACCAGCACCTCCTCCTGCAACGACCGGAAGTACCGCACCGGCAGCAGGAGCAGGGCGACCGCGTCGAGAACCCCGCACGCCAGGGCCCACGGCCACGGGCAGTGGCGTACGGCGATGAACAGCAGGCTCAGCAGGACCGCCACCTCGCCCGGCCCGAACGGCACCTCCGGGCGGCCGGTCAGCAGCACGCCCGTCGTAAAGAGCGCGGAGACCCCGGCGGGCACGGCAGTGCGCAGCTGCGGGGTGAGCCACCGCGGCCTCCGGCCGACCGGCCACAGCACGGCGGCGAACCCGACGAGCAGCACCGTCGCCGATGGCCAGAGGGCGTGGTGGGAGCCGTCCGCGATGAGCAGGTCGTAGACCGAGGCCGCCAGCAGGAAGCCGACGCCGAAGCCCCGCACACAGCCCCGGGGAGAGGTGGATCTCATGCGGCTCACGGTATGCGAGGCACTGAGCGTCGGGATCGGCCGAACGGCCGAGGGCCCCGCGCCCGGACCTGGCCGTTCGGCGGAGGCGCGCGCCCGCGTCCGCGGGCGAGGGTGGAGCCGCTTCACAGTGACGCCCCCTGCCCTGTCCCAGCCCTGAGGCATGATCGACCCATGACGACTCCCGTCCCACCCGGCCCGGCCGGCGAGCCCGACGCCGCAGGCCGCCGCGGCGCTCCCATCCGGGTGCTCATCGCGGACGACCAGGACATGATCCGCACCGGATTCCGGTTCTTCCTCGACGCCCAGCCGGACATCACCGTGGTCGCCGAGGCCCGCGACGGCGAGGAGGCCGTGGCGCTGGCCCGCCGCGAGCGGCCGGACGTGTGCCTGCTGGACATCCGGATGCCGAAGCTGGACGGGCTGGAGGCGACGCGGCTGCTGGCCGGACCGGACGTCGCCGACCCCATGCGGGTGGTCGTGGTCACCACCTTCGACCTCGACGAGTACGTCTACGGCGCGCTGCGCGGCGGCGCCTGCGGCTTCCTGCTCAAGGACTCCGGGCCCACCCTCCTGGCGGAGGCCGTCCGGGCCGCCGCCGCGGGCGACTCGCTGGTCTCCCCCTCCGTCACGGTCCGGCTGCTCAAGCACGTCACCGAGCCGACGGCCGCCGGCGCCGCGCCACGGCCGGCGCCCCCTGCTCCCCCGGCCCCCGCGGCGCCTCTCCGGGAGCCGCTGACCGAGCGCGAGCTGGACGTGGTCCGCCTGGTCGCCCTCGGCCGGACCAACGCCGAGATCGCGGCCGAACTGTACGTCTCCCTCTCCACGGTCAAGACGCACCTGTCCAGCGTCCAGCTCAAGCTGGCCGCCCGGAACCGCGTCGAGATCGCGGCCTGGGCCTGGCAGAACGGGCACGCCCGGGCCGGAACATGAGGCGTCCGCGCAGCGGGAGGCGCTCACCCGAACAGTCCGGTGCCGGTGGTGGGCCTTCGGTGCCGGTGGTGCCCTGAGGACACGCTTCACGTCCTCAGGAGGCACTCCCGATGACCCGTCGTCCGTACCGGCTCGTCCGCGTTCTCACCCCCGTCCTGGCGGCGGGCACGCTGCTGACCACCGCAGCGTGCTCGGACGACGGCGGCACGGACGGTTCGCGCGATTCGGGCGTCACCGCGTCACAGGCCGCCGGGAAGCGGCATCCCCCCTCTCCCACCACCACCCTCACCACGGACCGCGCCCGCACCGCGCTGATCACCGAGGCGGACATCGAGGACGACTGGACCCAGGTCAAGGACACGGAGGCCGAGAACTGGCACGACAGCCTGCTCATCGGCACGGTCGACGTCTCCGGCTTCCTCACCGCCAAGGCCCAGGCCGCCGACTGCCAGCGGCTCCTCGACTCCCTCTTCGACGACGATCTGCTGGGCAGGCCGTCCGGAGCGTCCGAGCTGCGCGGCTTCGAGCAGGGCGACTCACGCCTGCTGTACCAGGTCGCCTCCTACGAGCGGACCGACCCGCAGGACTCCTTGGACTGGATGGCGAACCTGCCGGAGAAGTGCGACCAGTTCACCGTCACCGACGACGGCGAACAGCGCACCGTCCAGGTCGTCGAGACCACGCTGCCGGGCGTGGGTGACGCCCGTGCGGGCCTGCGCGTGACGGTGCGGGGCCGCACCGGGGGCACGGAGGCCACGCTGACCCTGGACGTCGCCGCCGTGCGCGTCGGCGACGACGCGATCACCGTCACGGCGGGCGGGCTCGACGGGGGCGAGAACGACTCCGTCGAGCAGGCGGCGCGGCTCGGCACCCAGCGCCTGAAGGACGTACTGGCCGGCAAGACGCCCTCCCCGAACCCCGGCGAGGTCCAGTAACACGGTCCGCGGCTCTCCCCCGCCGCGCGCCGACGGCCCCGCCGGCTCTGCCGATTCCCGGGACAGCGTGATCACCGGAACGGCACAATGGCGCCGATGACCGGTACCGGTCGCTCGTGCGAGGAGAGGAAGAGACGTGAGTGAGAGCCACACCCCGCCGAGCGGCTCGGCGCGGCTGAACACCGGTGTGGCGCACAACGCGCGCGTGTGGAACTACTGGATCGGCGGCAAGGACAACTACGAGGTCGACCAGCAGGTCGGCGAGCACGTGGCGGGCATGTTCCCGATCATCCGGGACATCGCCCGGGCGGACCGGGACTTCCTGGGCCGGGCTGTGTCGTTCCTGGCCGGCGAGCGCGGAGTGCGGCAGTTCCTCGACATCGGCACAGGGCTGCCGACGGCGGACAACACCCACGAGATCGCCCAGCGGATCGCGCCCGACTCCCGGATCGTCTACGTCGACAACGACCCGATCGTGCTGGTGCACGCCCGCACCCTGCTGACCGGCACCCGCGACGGCGTCACCGCCTACATCGACGCCGACGTGCACGACCCGGACGCCATCCTCGAACGGGCCGGGAACACCCTCGACTTCACCCGGCCCGTCGCCGTCATGATGCTGGGCATCCTCAACTTCGTCCTGGACACGGACAAGGCCCGGGACATCGTGCGCCGCGTGATGGCCGCGGTCCCCTCCGGCAGCTTCCTGGTCCTCACGCACCCGACGTTCGACGACGAGCTCGGCGGCGCCGGCCAGATCCCGGCCATGAAGTTCTGGAACGAGAACGCCACTCCCCCGATCACCGCCCGCAGCGGCGCGGACATCGCCGCGTTCTTCGACGGTCTGGAACTGCTCGAGCCGGGCATGGTGTCGTGCGGGCAATGGCACGCCGACGCCGGCTCGGCCGTGCTGGTGCCGCAGTACGGCGCGGTGGCCGTGAAGCCCTGACGCCGGGCGCCCACCTTCGTCGAGGAGGACGTATGACGACCCTGGCCGATCCCGTGCCCGGCGGCCGTCCCGGTGATGTCGAGCGGGCCACCGCGCTGAGCGGCGAGCTGTCCGGGCGGAGTGTGCACGGTGTGGTGCTGTCCTACGTCGACACCGCGGGCATCGGCGGGGTGAAGACCGTCCTGGCGGCCCGGCTCGCCTCCGCCGCGGGCTGGGGCACGTCGGCCGCACCGTCACCACGTCGGCCCCGCCCGGGCCGGCGCGGTCCCGGCGGAGGCCCTGGAGACCGCACCGTTCCGCAAACTGCTGTACAGCTCCGACCCCTATTGGTGTGCCCGAGTTGTTCCACCTCGGGGCGCTCGCCTCCCCTGGCGGAACTGCTCCAGGAGCGGGCGGACGCCGACGAGCTGTCCCCTGCCGGACGCGCTGCGGATCGCCCGGTGGGCGGGCCGGGACAACGCCCGGCGGGTCTACCGGTTCCCGGACGACCTCCCGAAAGACGGTTGAACGGCGTGTGGCCGGTCACAGTTCCCCCCGAGCGGCTACCCAGGAAGTCCGAACGGCTGAAAGTATGATCAAGCAATGTCTGACATGACCGAAACCACGCCCGGCTGGCTGTCCTCCGACGATCTGGAGATGACACGCGCCCGCATGCCGATCCTGTACGTCGATGCCGTCCCGGTCCGTGTCGACGACAGCGGCGAAGTCACGAGTGTCGGTGTGCTGCTGCGCATCGGGCCCGACGGAACGGTCAGCCGGACGCTGGTCTCCGGCCGCGTGCTGCACCACGAACGCGTCCGCGACGCCCTGCTGCGCCACCTGGAGAAGGACCTCGGCCCGGTCGCGCTGCCCCACGTCCCGCCATCGCTCCAGCCGTTCACGGTCGCGGAGTACTTCCCGACGCAGGGCATCACGCCGTACCACGACCCCCGTCAGCATGCGGTGTCCCTCGCCTACATCGTGCCGGTGACGGGCGACTGCCGGCCCCGGCAGGACGCGCTGGACCTGGTGTGGTTCAGCCCGCAGGAGGCCGTCTCGGAGGCGGTGCAGAGCGAGATGCCGGGCGGGCACGGGGTGCTGCTCAAGCAGGCGCTGGCCCATGCGGGCTGCGTGATCTGACCGCCGGGCGGTCACGAGAGGACACTCGCCGATGCGGCTTCCCGACGCGACCGAACCACCGATGCGGCTGCCGGACATGCCGCTGCACGACCCGTTCGTCGTCGCCGACGAACCGACGCGCACCTACCACCTCTACACGTCCAACGACCCCTCGGTATCGGGCGTGGACGGCACCGGCACGATGGTCTACCGCAGCCACGACCTGCGCGACTGGACGCGCCCCATCGTGGTGTTCCTGACCGCCGAGCAGGAGGGCATCTGGGCGACGGACGGCGCCTGGGCCCCGGAGGTGCACCCCTGGGACGGCAGGTACTACCTCTTCACCACGCTGCACGACGAGGACCGACCGCTCCCGGTCTTACCGCCCAACCAGTGGGGTGTCCCGTTGCGGACCCCGACCCATATGCGCGGCACGGTCACGGCCGTCTCCGACTCACTGCTCGGCCCGTTCACCGTGCTCGACCCGGCACGCCCCGTCCCGCCCGAGCACCTCATGACCCTCGACGGCACGCTGTACGTCGACCCGTCCGGGCAGCCCTGGATGGTGTACGCGCACGAGTGGCTCCAGACGATCGACGGAACGATGGAGGCGATCCGGCTGGCCCCCGACCTGTCCCGGACGGTCGGCGACCCGGTGTACCTCTTCAAGGCCTCGGACGCGCCCTGGACCGCCGAGCAGATCCCCTCTGGAGTGCCGCACCAGCTGCCGCCGTACATCACCGACGGCCCCCAGCTGTACCGCACTCCTGACGGGTCCCTGCTCATGCTGTGGTCGACCTACGAGAAGAACACAGCCGGCCAGGACGGCACCGTCAGCGGCGGCTACGTGCAGACGTACGCCGTATCGAGATCCGGGGACATCCAGGGCCCGTGGCGGCAGCACCGGCCGCTGGTCCGCGACGACAGCGGCCACGGCATGCTGTTCCACGCCTTCGACGGCCGCCTGATGATGATCCTCCACCGGCCCTTCGAGAACGCCCGCGGGAAGCTGTACGAGATGCGCCTCCACGGCCACGAGCTGGAGATCCTGCGCCGGCGCGACGACTTGGACGGCGGCGGCTGACCTCCGCCCGGCGGCTGCCCCGAACGCAATCAGCGGGTCTGCCGATATCGGCAGACCCGCTGGTCGACTCTGTCGGGACGACAGGATTTGAACCTGCGACCCCTTGACCCCCAGTCAAGTGCGCTACCAAGCTGCGCCACGTCCCGTTGCCCGCCTGACCTGGGAGTTCCCCCGGCCGAACGCGCAGGGAAACAATACCGCACTCGCGCTGGTGATCGCGCATCCGTTTCCGGGCGTCCGCCGCTTGACCTCAACATTGGTTGAGGTTGCACGCTCGTGCACATGACGAACGCGACGGACATGACACACACGTACGCCGACCTGCCGGGACTCATGGGCCTGATGACCGGCGACGAGAAGCACGGCCCGGCCGCGACGTCCACGCTGGACGTGCTGTGGGTGCTGTACGACCGGGTGCTGCGGGTGAGCCCGGAGGGGATGGCCGATCCGGAGCGGGACCGGTTCCTGCTCTCGAAGGGGCACGGGCCGATGGCGTACTACGCCGTGCTGGCCGCCAAGGGCTTCGTGCCGGTGGAGTGGCTGCCCGGCTTCGGCTCGTACGACTCCCCTCTCGGCCACCACCCCGACCGCACGCTCGTGCCCGGCGCCGAGATCGGCAGCGGATCGCTCGGGCACGGTCTGCCGATCGCCGTCGGCACGGCACTGGGGCTGCGCGCCCAGGGGCTCGACGAGCCGCGGGTGTGGGCGCTGATCGGGGACGCCGAGCTGGACGAGGGCAGCAACCACGAGGCCATCGCCTTCGCCGGGCCCGCCGGGCTCGACCGGCTGCACACCGTGGTCGTCGACAACTCCTCCGCGACCTACGCGCGGCCCGGCGGAATCGCCGCCCGCTTCGAGGCGGCGGGCTGGTCCGCGCTGACCGTCGACGGCCGTGATCACGAGGCGCTGCACGCCGCGTTCACCGCACCGCACCCGGGCCGCCCGCACGCGGTCGTGGCCCGGGTCGAGCCCAAGTCCGCCTGATCTTCCCGCCGGAAAGGAACCAGAACTCCATGGACACCATGCGTGACCGTTTCGCCCCTGTCGTCTCCCGGCTGCTCGACGAGGATCCCCGGGTCGCCGTGGTCCTCGCCGAGATCGGCGCGGACGGCTTCACCGAGGCCGCCCGCCACCATCCCGACCGGGTCGTCAACGTCGGTATCCGCGAGCAGCTCCTGGTCGGGGCGGCGGCCGGGCTGGCGCTGACCGGGCTGCGGCCCGTCGTGCACACCTTCGCCAGCTTTCTCGTCGAGCGGCCCTTCGAACAGGTCAAGCTGGATCTCGGGCACCAGGACGTGGGCGCGGTGCTGGTGAGCGCCGCCGCCTCCTTCGACTGGCCGGCGGGCGGCTACACCCACATGGCGCCCGGCGATGTGGCGCTGCTCGACACCCTGGACGGCTGGACCGTCCATGTGCCGGGCCACCCGGACGAGGCCGAGACGCTGCTGCGGCACGCGGTCGCGGCGGGCGACGACAAGGTGTACGTGCGACTGTCCCTTCAGTCCAACGGGCGGGCGCTGCCCGTCGACGGACAGCGTTTGCGCACGGTCCGCGAGGGGCGCTCTGGTGTCGTGGTCGCCGTCGGGCCCATGCTCGACACGGTGCTCGCCGCCACCGAGGGCCTCGACGTCACGGTCCTGTACGCGACCACCGTCCGTCCCTTCGACGGGGCCGCCCTGCGCCGGGCCACCCGGGCGGCCGGGACGGACGTCGTGCTCGTCGAGCCCTACCTTGCGGGCACCTCGACGGCGGCCGCGAACGACGCGCTGTCCGAGGTGCCGCACCGGGTACTGGGGCTGGGCGTGGGCCGTCGGGAACTGCGACGGTACGGGCAGGCGGAGGAGCATGTCGCCGCCCACGGCCTCGACGCCCGGTCGCTGCGGGAGCGCATCGGGGGCTTCGTCGGGGCGGCGGCTCCCGCGTGAGACCCGGAGGAGGTCACTCCCCCGCGACGAGGCCCAGCCGCGGGTGCGCCTCCAGGAGTCGGGTCGGAGCGGCCTGACGCCAGGAGTCGGCCAGGATGTCCCGCAGTTCACCTTCGTCCTCCAACGCGTCGAGCCGGGCCCTCACCCAGGCGAACTGCGCCTCGTGGTCGGCGATCCAGAACTTCTCGGGCTCGGCGAGCACCAGTTCGTCCCGCTCCTCCTTGGGGCAGCGCACGGCGATGGACGTCTCGTCCTCCGGCAGTGTGGCGAACATCTTTCCCGCGACCCGGAACGTGGGCATGCTCCAGGCGATCTTCTCCGTCGTGTCCGGCAGGGACAGAGCGATACGTCTTGCGTCTTCGGCATCCGGCATGGCAGGCACGGTATCGGCTGCCACTGACAATCACCTGGTGAGAGCGGTTGCCGGTACGTGCTTGTAGCAGATCGTCGTCGGCCGCAGCTCCCCGTCGGGACTCGCCGCGTAGTCGGGGATCGCGCCGATCGCGGTCCAGCCGGCGGACCGGTACAGCCGCTCGGCGGGGCTGCCGCTCTCGGTGTCCAGATGCAGGAGGGTGACGCCGGCCTCGGCGGCGGCGCCCTCCGCCGTGGTCAGGAGCCTGCGTCCGAGGCCACGGCCGCGGGCGTCCCGGTGCACCATGAGTTTGACGAGTTCGGCGCGGTGACGGCTGTTCGGCTTGGCGGGGAAGGCCAGGCTCACGGTGCCCAGCACCCGGTCCCCGTCGTGCGCCGCCCACACGGCGAGCCGTCCCGCTGCCACGTCGGCGGCTCGTTCCTCCCACCAGGCGAGCGCCTCCGCAGGGTCGAGCGGGGCGAGGAAGCCGACCGAGGCACCGCCGTTCACGGTGTCGGTCAACAGGTCCGCCAACGCCCCTGCGCACCTGAGCAGTTGAGTCTGGTCCAGACGGATCACGGCCGCACCACCGCCAGCAGATACCGGACGCCCTCGGGAGCGGCGCACCGGAACCGGGTCGGGCCCCACACGCGCATCCGCAGGCAGTCACCGGCGCCCAGGTGGTGTTCGGTGTCCTGCGCGGTCACGTCGAGGGCCCCCTCCAGGACCCAGATGTGCTGCTCCAGACCGGCCACGGGCGGACGGTCGTAGGCGATGTCGGCGCCGGCGGTGAGGCGTCCCTCGACGAGCTCGCCGCGCAGCGCGGCGTGTGGTGGTGACACGGACCGCCGAACGAAGCCGGAGTCCTGGTCCTGCCAGACGGGCTGGTCGGCGGTCCGCACCACGGGCGCCGGTTCGGCCTCGACCTCGCTGAGCAGTTGGGACATGGTCCGCCCGTAGACGGCGCACAGGCGGTTCAGGAGGGAGGCCGTGGGGCTGATCTCCGCCCGTTCGGCCCGGGACAGGGTGGAGCGGCTCACTCCGCTGCGGTCGGCCAACTCGCCCAGGGAATAGCCGTGTTCGGTCCGCAGCTCGGCCAGTCGGGCGCCCAGCCGGGTGTCGACCGGGTCCGTGTCGTCGCTTCTCATATGTGGGACGTTATCCCGAATATGAGACAACCGCGTTAACGAGTCCTCACACCCGGGCCGCCGCGCCGAGCGCGTCCAGTACCGGGCGGATCAGGGGATGTTCCTCGGCTCCCCGGCGCACGGCGGCGAAGACCCGGCGGGTGGGGGCCGTGCCGTCGACGGGGCGGACGACCACCCCGGCGAGGTCCATACCGCGCAGCGCCGAGCGCGGCACGAGGGCGACGCCCGCGTCGGCGGAGGCGAGGGCTACGACCGCCCGGAAGTCGTCCGAGGAGTGCTCCATGCGGGGCTGGAAGCCGGCGCTCTCGCAGGCC
Organism: Streptomyces azureus; assembly: GCF_001270025.1. Taxonomy (NCBI): domain Bacteria; kingdom Bacillati; phylum Actinomycetota; class Actinomycetes; order Kitasatosporales; family Streptomycetaceae; genus Streptomyces; species Streptomyces azureus. Next base: position 139,888 of record NZ_DF968346.1, read on the forward strand.
AGGACCACCACGTCGTGGCAGGGGTTGCCGGGATACGGGCCGATCCACGAGTCCTTGGCCAGTTCGGCGAGCGGGACCTCCGCCGCGTCGGCCAGACGGTGGGTGACCGGCACGACCGCATCGAAGGGCTCGGCGTACAGCGGCACGTGGGTCAGTCGCGGGTCGTCGGCGGCCGGGGCGCCCCGGTACTCGACGGCGACGGCGACATCGACCTGCCGGTCCAGCACCATCGGCAGGCTGGCGTCACCCTCGGCGTCCTGGACGCGGATGCGGATCCCGGGCGCCGACTCGGCGAGGCGGGCCACCGCGGGCGCGACGACCAGGGCGATGCCGGTCGCGAAGGAGGCGACCGTGACGGTGCCGGCCGCTCCCGAGCTGTAGGCGGCCAGTTCGGCCTCGGCCCGCTCCAGTTGGGCGAGGACCGCGTTGGTGTGGCTGAGCAGGATCTCACCTGCGGGGGTGAGGCGTACGCCCTTGGCGCCGCGCTCGACGAGCCGGTGCCCGGTCTCCTGCTCCAGTGCGGCGAGCTGCTGGGAGACGGCCGACGGAGTCAGATACAGCGCGGCGGCAGCCGCCGTCACCGTACGGTGGTCGGCCACCGCACGGAGGATGTGGAGCCGCCGCGCTTCGATCATGCGATCGATTCTCTCAGGTCGCCGGTGTTTTTCAGCCGGCCAGCTCCGCCCGTGCCGCCACGAAGGCGTCGACCGCGCGGTTGACGTCCTGCGTCGAGTGCGCGGCCGACAGCTGGACGCGAATCCGGGCCTGGCCCTGCGGCACGACCGGGTACGAGAAGCCGATCACGTACACACCGCGCTCCAGCAGCAGCTCCGCCATGCGCCCGGCGACCGCCGCGTCACCGATCATCACCGGGGCGATGGGGTGGTCACCGGGCAGGACGTCGAAGCCCTCCTCGGTCATGCGGCGGCGGAAGAGGGCCGTGTTCTCCGCGAGCCGGACGCGCAGGTCGTCCGCCGACTCCAGCAGGTCGAGCACCTTCAGGGAGGCCGCCGCGATCACCGGGGCGAGGGTGTTGGAGAAGAGGTACGGCCGGGAGCGCTGGCGCAGCAGGGCGACGATCTCGGCACGGGCGGCGACGTAACCGCCCGAGGCGCCGCCGAGCGCCTTGCCGAGGGTGCCGGTGATGATGTCGACGCGGTCCATGACGCCGTGCAACTCGGGTGTGCCGCGGCCGCCGGGGCCGACGAAGCCGACGGCGTGCGAGTCGTCGACCATGACCATCGCGTCGTAGCGGTCGGCGAGGTCGCAGATCTCGCGCAGCGGGGCCACGTAGCCGTCCATGGAGAAGACGCCGTCGGTGACGATCAGCCGGCGGCGCGCGTCGGAGGCCTCCTTCAGCCGGGCCTCCAGCTCGGCCAGATCCCGGTTGGCGTACCGCAGGCGGCGGGCCTTGGACAGCCGGATGCCGTCGATGATCGACGCGTGGTTCAGCGCGTCGGAGATGACCGCGTCCTCGGGGCCGAGCAGCGTCTCGAACACGCCGCCGTTGGCGTCGAAGCAGGAGGAGTACAGGATCGTGTCCTCCTGGCCGAGGAACGCCGACAGCCGCGACTCCAGTTCCTTGTGCACCTCCTGGGTGCCGCAGATGAAGCGGACGGACGCCATGCCGTAGCCCCAGCGGTCCAGGGCCTCATGGGCGGCGGCGACGACCTCGGGGTGATCGGCGAGGCCGAGGTAGTTGTTGGCGCAGAAATTGAGGACCTCGCCGGGTCGGCCGCCCGCGGTGACGTTCACGGTGGCGGCCTGCGGGGTGCCGATCACGCGCTCGGGCTTGTGCAGTCCGGCGGCGCGGATCTCGTCGAGGGTGGCGCGCAGGTCGTCGCGCACGGAGTCGAACATGAGGGCTCCTGAAGTGCTTGCGGTGAGGGGGAGTTACGCGGTCCAGTCGAGGATGACCTTGCCGCCGCGGCCGCTCGCCGCGTCGGCGAACGCCGCCTCGAAGTCGCGGAAGCCGTACCGGCCGGTGATCACGGGCGCGAGGTCGAGGCCGCCTTCCAGCAGCACGGACATCGCGTACCAGGTCTCGAACATCTCGCGGCCGTAGATGCCCTTGACGGTGATCATCGACGTGACGATCCGGGCCCAGTCGACGGGGAACTCCTGCGCGGGCAGGCCGAGCATCGCGATCCGGCCGCCGTGCGTCATGTTGGCGATCATGTCCCGCATGGCCTCGGGGCGGCCGGACATCTCCAGGCCGATGTCGAAGCCCTCGCGCAGGCCGAGCGTGCGCTGCCCGTCGGCGATGGTGGCACCGGCGACATTGAGCGCGAGGCTGACACCGATCTTGCGGGCCAGTTCCAGCCGTTCCTCGCTGACGTCGGTGATCATGACGTTGCGGGCTCCGGCGTGCCGGGCGACGGCGGCGGCCATCAGTCCGATCGGCCCCGCGCCGGTGATCAGCACGTCCTCGCCGACGAGCGGGAACGACAGCGCGGTGTGCACGGCGTTGCCGAACGGGTCGAAGATCGCGGCCACGTCGAGGTCGACGGGCACGCGGTGCACCCAGACGTTGGCGGCGGGCAGGGCCACGTACTCGGCGAACGCCCCGTCCCGGCCCACGCCCAGCCCTATGGTGGCCCGGCACAGGTGACGGCGCCCGGCCAGGCAGTTGCGGCACTTGCCGCACACCAGGTGGCCCTCGCCGCTCACCCGGTCGCCGACGGCGATGTCGATGACGTCCCGCCCGGTCTCGACAACCTCGCCGACGAACTCGTGCCCGAGCACGAGCGGGGTGCGGATCGCCTGCTGCGCCCAGCCGTCCCAGGCCCTGATGTGCAGGTCGGTGCCGCAGATACCGGTGCGCAACACCTTGATCAGTACGTCTCCGGGTCCGACGGCGGGCTCCGGGACGTCCGCGAGCCACAGTCCGGGCTCCGCCTTCTGTTTGACCAGCGCCTTCACCGCTACGGCTCCAGGGGGTGAGTCCCGGGTCCGGGCACGCCGAAGGTGCCCCTGGACCGGGAGAGGAGTGGAATCGCACAGCAATCTGCCGTACGGCGGCCGCACCGGTCCATCGAGCTTTTCTTAAGCGGCGCCTCAGCTTTCCTTCACGCCCGCCCGGGTGCGCCGCGGAAACCCGGGGCGTGTCAGTAGGGCAGCCTGCCGTGCCGGCCCTCCAGCTGTACGACGAGCTGCGCGGCGTGTTCCTTGATGGCCGTCAGGCCCGGCTTCCCCCACGGCCGGGGCCCGACGTCGGCGACGCTGACCGTGCCCAGCACCAGGCCCGTACCGTCGATGAGCGGTGCTCCCAGATAGGAGCGGATACCGAACTCGTCGACCACCGGATTGCCCGCGAACCGCGGATAGTCGTGGACGTCCTCCAGGGCCAGGGCTTTGCGTCGCGCCACCACATGGGGGCAGAAACCATGGTCGCGGGGCAGAGTACGTCCTACCCGGGGGCTGGAGCCGTCGCTCCGCACCACCGGCGCGATGGCCGGAACGTACAGCCCCGCGTAGAACTGGCCCCGCTCGTCCGGGAAGTTGACCATGGCGTACGGCGCCCCGGTGAACTCGGCGAGGCGGTGCGCGAAGGCGTCGAGTGCGGGCTCGGGGCGCTCCCCCAGGCCCAGCAGGCGCAGTCGGCCGGTTCGGGCGGGGGCCTCCTTGTCCTCGGGTGTGAGCAGCAGACGACCGGCCGGGCGCGGCGGGTCGTAGCTCATGGGCGTCCTCCCGGACTGTGGGCATGCGTCATATACGGGCTCCCTGGCGGGTGTTGGGGGATCACATGTGGGCGCCATACCCAGTCGTGGGGGCGGGCGCATGGGCGATGAGGTGACGCACGAGGGCCAGCAGGGTCTGGACCCCGGAGCTGGAGATCCGGGCGTCACAGCACACGACGGGGATCTCCTCGGAGAGGTCGAGGGCCGCGCGCACCTCCTCCGGGTCGTAGCGGTAGGCGCCGTCGAACTCGTTCACGGCGACGATGAAGCCGAGGCCGCGCTGTTCGAAGAAGTCGACGGCCGCGAAACACTCCTCGAGGCGGCGGGTGTCGGCGAGGATGACCGCCCCGAGCGCGCCCTCGCACAACTCGTCCCACATGAACCAGAACCGCTCCTGGCCGGGGGTGCCGAACAGGTACAGCACGTGTTTCGAATCGAGCGTGATGCGGCCGAAGTCCATGGCCACGGTCGTCTCGGCCTTGTTCTCGATGCCGTCGAGGTTGTCGGTCGCGGCACTGACGGTGGTGAGCAGCTCCTCCGTGCTGAGCGGCGCGATCTCGCTGACCGCGCCGACGAAGGTCGTCTTGCCCACGCCGAACCCGCCCGCCACCAGGAGCTTGAGGGCGGTGGGGAACGGATCGCCGCCGTGGCCGGGAGCGTCGGCGTAGTCAGAGCTGTCGTCGTAGTCCATCGAGCACTGCCTCCAGAAGGGCCCGGTCCGTCGGGTTGTGGTGGAACACGGGGGGCTTGGTGGTCAGCGCCCCGCAGTCGACGAGGTCCGCCAGCAGCACCTTGGTGACGGCCACCGGCAGCTTCAGATGGGCGGCGACCTCCGCGACGGCGACGGGCACACTGCACCGCTCGAGTGCCTGCGCGTGCTCGGGGCCGAGGTAGCCGAGGGGGGTCGCCCCGGTGGCCATCACCTGCGACATCAGGTCGAGCGCGACGGTGGGACGGGTGCGGCCGTTGCTGACCGTGAACGGGCGCACCAGCCGCCCGGCCGCGTCGTCGAGCCAGGGCCCGTCACCGGCCGCCGCCACGCTCAAGGCCTCATCGCCGTGGATTCGACGGACTGCTGGCGGGGAGCCGTGACCAGGTACGGGCGGACACTCTTGACCAGCATCGCCATCTCGTAGCCGAGCACGGCCGCGTCGGCCTCGCGGCCGGCGAGCACGGCCAGGCAGGTGCCGGAGCCGGCGGTGGTGACGAACAGCAGGGTCGAGTCGAGTTCGACCACGACCTGCCGGACGTCGCCGCCGTCACCGAAGCGGACGCCGGCGCTGCGGCCGAGGGAATACAGGCCGGAGGCCAGGGCGGCCATGTGGTCGGCGCTGTCCGGGTCGAGGCCGTGCACGGACTTCACGAGTCCGTCGCAGGACAGGAGCACCGCGGCACTCGTGTGCGGTACGCGCTGCACGAGGCCGCTCATCAGCCAGTCGAGATCGGAAACATGGGCGGTCGGCGCATCGCTCGCCATGGTGGATCGACTCCTTGGGGTACGAAGGTCTGCGGGAGCGCTGGGGGTGGGGGTGGAAACGGCGGTGGAAACGGGGGTGGTCATCCGGCGGGTGCGCTCCCGTCGTGCCGGGTGGGGATGTGGTCGGGGCGGGACGCGGTCACACCGTCCCGGGCGCCGCGCGCCTCGGTGATGCGGGCCGCGTCCACGATGGGGAGGGACTCGGTGTGCACCGGCTCCATGGGGATCGGGTCCCTGTGTGCGGGCTCCCGGTGTGGGGGCTCGCTGTGGGGCGGCTGCACGTGTGCCGACCCCACGTGCGCCGACTCCATATGTGTCGGCTCCAAGTCGCCCCACTCCATGTTCCCGGCCTCCATGTGCTGTTGGGCTTCGGCGAGGCTGATGCCGCGCTGGAAGGCCGCCATCAGGCTGGGGTCGTGGCTGACGAGCTGGTCGGAGACCTGGCGCGGCGCGGGACCGTCGCGCAGCTGGGGGGCGATGTGCTCCTGGGCGCGGCGGCGGGGCAGTTGGGGTTTGCCCATGGTGCCGCGCACGGTGCCGTTGCGTGGGGTCGGCGGCGCGGTCACGTTCTCGGCGAGAATGCGCCGGTCGTCGGCACTGATACCGGGCCTCGCCTCGGCCGGGTTGGGCCGGTCCCGATGGCTCCCGCGTACGGGCAGGGGCGCGGGCCGACCGCTCTGCGGGCTTCCGCCCGAGCCCCGTTCGGCCTCCTGCCGGTACGTCCGGGGTACCGCGGGCGGGACAGACGGCAGTGCTTCGGGCGCGGCACCTGAGCCGGACGGGAATCCGTATCCCGGCGAGGACACTGACGCAGGCGCGGATCCGGCCCCGGGCGAGCTCCCGAGCCCGGCCCCGTCGGACACAACCCCCTCGGCTCGGGACGCCCCCCTGGACGCCGCGCCGTCTCCTGCCCCGGCCGCGGGCTGCCCGAGCTGTCCCTGCTGTCCGTTCTGCCGCAGCAATACGGCCGGGCGGTCCGTACCGCCCGCCCAGCCCTCCGGCTGCCCGGTGCCCCCGGGCGCGATCGCCTCCGCCCCCAGCAGCGCCTGCGGCACGACGAGCACCGCCTGTACCCCGCCGTAGATGTTGGTCTGGAGGCGGACGGTGATGCCGTGCCGCCTCGCCAGCTGCGAGACCACGAACAACCCGATGCGGCCGTCCGCGAGAAGCCGGGCGACGTTCACCTGGTCGGGGTCGGCGAGCAGCGCGTTCATCCGCGTCTGCTCCTCCAGGGGCATGCCCAGTCCACGGTCCTCGACCTCGACGGCGAGCCCGGAGGTGACGAGGTTGGCGCGCAGCAGCACCTGGGTGTGCGGGGCGGAGAACACCGTGGCGTTCTCGGCGAGTTCGGCCAGCAGGTGGATGACGTCGGCCACGGCGTGTCCGCGCAGGGTGCCGTCGATCGGCGGCACGAGCTTGACCCGTGAGTACTGCTCGACCTCGGCGATGGCCGAGCGCAGCACCTCCGTCATGGAGACCGGGTTGCTCCACTGACGGCGGGAGACGGCCCCGCCGAGCACGGCGAGGTTCTCGGCGTGACGGCGGATGCGGGTGGCGAGATGGTCGACGTGGAAGAGCCCCTTGAGCAGGTCGGGGTCCTCCATCTCGTTCTCCAGCTCGTCGAGGATGCAGATCTCACGGTGCACCAGCGACTGCAGGCGCCGGGCGAGGTTGACGAACACCTCGAGCTTCTGTTCGCTGCCCGCCTGGCTGGAGAGCTGCGAGGCCTGGACGACGGCGGTGACGGCGCCGTCGTGCGCACGGGTCAGATCGGCGGCGAGGAGATCGAAGTCGTCGGTGCCCTCGGCGGGACCGCCGCGCTGACTGGTCTGCGGGCCGAGCTGCGGCGGTCCGTCGCCGCGGCGCAGGCTCTCGATCAGGGCGCGCAGGTCGGCCTCGCGCCGTGCGGTGGCGCGGCGCAGGACGTCGATGCGGTCGTGCACGGACCGAGCGGCCCGGTTGGCGGCCACCGCGGCGACGACGATGCCGACGAGGGTCACCGAGACCGCCCCGGCGAGCACGGCCCACAGCATCGGCCCCGGCCGCGCTCCGGTGGACCGGACGGTGAAGAGGACGGCGGCACAGCCGCTCAGGGCGACGGCGACGGGCGGCAGCACGGCGAGACGCAGCAGCTGGGGCCGTATATGCGTCTCGGGCAGCGCGGGTGCGGTGCGGCCGGCCGGCCGGCCGTGCCGCCCGCCCTCACGGCGGTCTGCGCGTGCGGCCGGGGCGCGGAGGTGAGACATCGGTGTCCTCGTACTGGTCCGTCGGGCCTGGGTGCCAGGGGGGCTTGCGGTGCTACGACCGGGCTCACGGGGGCGCTTCCGCGCGCTCCGAGCCGTCAGCCCGGGCTCGCCCCGCTCCCGCCCGGCACCGCCGCGTCCGGAGTCCGGGGGCTGCCCGGGGCCGGAGGAGGCCGCCACGGCGGCGTCCGTACCGGCGCCGGTCGTGCGCGGGCAGCGGGAATCCCCCTCGTGTCGGCTCCCTCGTCCGCCTTGCGCCTGCACGTGCCGGTCCCCACTCCCTGATCTGCCTGTTGCCCGACGGACACTGACAGTAGTCGTCAGCGCATCATGTGCGGTGGGCAGTTGACAAACTCATACGGTGAGCGTCCCGCTCTGGTATGAGGTCTCGTACGACAGACCGATAACCCCGAGACATGTCCGACCATGACCAAAAGCAGTTCGATCTGACCTGGTCAGAAGCGGTCACACAGACACGGCGAGGGCCGGGGAGCCTCAAGCTCCCCGGCCCTCGCCGTCTGCCCGCCGCCTGCCCGCCGTCCGCTCCGGCTCAGCCCGCCGGAAGCGTTTCAGGGTCCTCCGTACCCTTCCCCGCCTTGCTCTCATCGTCACTCAGCGTATCGGCCTGGGCCACGGCTGCCGCGTTCGACGCGGTCCTGATCCTGGCGTCGGCGAGGGCTTCGCCGGCCGGGAAGCCACCCGCCGGGGCGAGCGCCACCCCACGCCACCACGGCTCGGACGGGACGGTCTCGGCCGTGGGCTCGAAGGGTTCACCGGGGCGCGGCAGGGCGATCCGGGCGCCCACGGCACGGGCGGCCGCCAGCGTCCCCTCGCCGGGCTCCGCCCACGGATGGGTCGCCAGGTTGAACGTGGCCCAGTGGATCGGCAGCATCGGGCCGTGCTCCGGTCCGCCCTGGAGGTCGAGGTGGGCGCGCATGCCCTCGTCGGGGGTCATGTGGATGTCGGGCCAGAAGTCGGAGTAGGCGCCGACCTGGATCATCGTGGCGTCGAACGGCCCGTGCTCCGCCCCGATCTCCTTGAAGCCGTCGAAGTAGCCGGTGTCGCCGCTGTGGTAGACCCGGTGCTCCTCACCGGCGACGACCCAGGAGGCCCACAGGGTGTGCTGGGTGTTGCGCAGCCCCCGGCCGCAGAAGTGGCGGGCCGGATTGGCGGTCAGGGTGAGGCCGCCGATCTTCGTGGCCTCGTGCCAGTCCAGTTCGCGCAGGCGGTCGGCGGACACGCCCCAGTGCTCCAGGTGCTCCCCGACACCGAGCGGCACGGCGAACAGCGTGTCCGTGCCTGCCAGGGCCTTGATGGTGGGCATGTCCAGATGGTCGTAGTGGTCGTGCGAGATGACCACGACGTCGACCGGGCCGAGCGCGGCCAGCGGCAGGGGCGCCGGGTGCAGCCGCTTGGGGCCGGCGAAGGGGAACGGGGAGCAGCGCTCGCCCCACACCGGGTCGAACAGGACGCGCCTGCCGTCGATCTCGGCGAGCACGCTGGAGTGCCCCATCCAGGTCAGCCGCAGCCCGGTGGCCGGCGGCCGGGCGATGTCGGCGAGGGTGGTCGCGTGCACCGGCACGGTGCCCTTGGGGGTGCGGCGGGGCCGGGTCTCCTTGTCGAAGAAGACCTTCGCGAAGTCCAGGGTCGAGCCCGAGGGCCGGGTCCGCGCGGGGCCGCCGGGGTTCCGGAAGACCCCGTTCTCGAAGTGGGGCGATCTGCGGATGCGCGCCATGCGCTCACCGCTCGGGTCCGCGCCGAACGCGCCGGGCCGGAGCGCGCGGAGCCCGGAGCTCAGAGAACGGAATCCGGCCACGGTACCTCCAGGTGGAGTCGGTCAGGCTTTCCATTATGGGCGGCCCCTCCGACAACACCGGGCCGCAGGGGTCCCGCGACGGCGATACTGAACGGATATTCAGTAATCACGGCGAAGGAGCCCGCATGGCCAGTCCCCTGCTGTCCCTCACCTGGACCGACCACATCACCGGCCGTCAGGGCTTCCTGGTCGTCGACCGGCTGGTGCGCGGTGTCGCCAGCGGCGGCCTGCGGATGCGCGCGGGCTGCACCCTGGACGAGGTCACCGGTCTGGCCCGCGGCATGACCATGAAGGAGGCCCTCCACTACGACCCCGACGGCCGCTACGTCCCGCTCGGCGGCGCCAAGGGCGGCATCGACTGCGACCCGCGCGATCCGGAGGCCTACCCGCTGCTGGTGCGGTACCTGCGCGCCATGCGGCCGCACATCGAGAGCTTCTGGACGACCGGCGAGGACCTCGGGCTCACCCAGGACCTGGTGGACGGGGCCGCGGCCGAGGCGGGACTGGTCTCCTCCATCCAGGCCGTGTACCCGCTGCTGGAGGACGAGGCCGAGGCCCGGCGGCGGCTCGGGGACGCGTTCGCAGTGGAGGTGGACGGGATCGGGCTGGACGAGCTGGCCGGCGGCTGCGGTGTGGCCGAGGCGGTCCTCACGGCGCTGGACCGTGCCGGGGTGCCCCACGCGGGGACGCGGGTCGCCTTCCAGGGGTTTGGCACCATGGGCGGGGCCACCGCGCGCTTCCTCACCCGCGCGGGACTCACGGTCGTGGCCGTCGCCGACATCAAGGGCACGATCGCCAACCCGGCGGGGCTCGACATCGAGGCGCTGCTCGCCGCGCGGGATCCCCACGGCACCGTGGACCGCTCCGCGCTGCGACCCGGCGACCGTGAACTGCCGGGTGACGCCTGGCTGTCGGCCGGCACGGACGTCCTGGTCCCCGCGGCCGTCTCGTACGCGATCGACGCCGGGAACCAGGAGCGGATCACCGCCCGCTGGGTCGTCGAGGCGGCCAACATGCCCGTACGGCCGGAGGCGGAACTGCTGCTGGCCGCACGCGGGGTGACCGTGCTGCCGGACGTCGTGGTCAACTCGGGGACGAACGCCTGGTGGTGGTGGACCCTGTTCGGGGACATCGGCGCCGACGCCGAGGAGGCGTTCGCGCACACACGCCGCTCGATGCGGTCCCTGGTCGAGCGGATGCTGGCCCGCGCGCTGGCCGACGGCACGACACCGCGGGCCGCCGCCCACGCGCTCGTGGCGGACCGGCTGCCGGTCATAGCGGAACGGTTCGGCTGGTACCGCTGACGGGCGGCGAGGCTCCTGCGGGTACCGTGCCGGACCGGCCGAATACACACGTCAAGCGGGTGCACGCGCGTGTGTAGGGTGACGGCGTGACGAGAGTCCGGTTGAGCGTGGCGGAACGGCGCGGCGAACTGCTGCGGGCCGCCGTCGAGCAGATCGAGGCCCGGGGTGTGGCGGCGGTGAGGATCGCCGACGTGGCCTCGGCTCTCGGCGTGAGCAACGCGCTGGTGCTCTATCACTTCTCGACGAAGGAGCAGCTGGTCGCCGCCGCGTTCCGGCACGCGGCCGAGACCGACCTCGCCCATCTGCGCAGGCTGCTCGGCCGCCGTACGTCAGCCCTGCGCCGGCTGCGGTCGGCCGTACGGTGGTACGCCCCGACAGGCCAGGCCAAGGGCTGGCGGCTGTGGATCGAGGGCTGGGCGGCGGCATTGCGGGAGCCCGCGCTGCGGGAGGTCACCCAGGACCTCGACAGACAGTGGAAGGCGGCCCTCGCCGAGGTCATCACGGAGGGCGTGGCGGCCGGCGAGTTCCACTGCCCCGACCCGCATGGCACGTCCCTCCGTCTCACCGCCCTCCTCGACGGCCTCGCCGTCCAGCTGACGTCCTACGCGGGCGCGGTGCCGCGAGCACGGGCGCAGGAGTGGGCCGAGGAAGCACTGGCTCGCGAACTGGGCCTTGAAACCGCGGCCTTGACCCGGCCCTGACCGGGCCGGCAACCCAAGCCAGCCATCTATCCGCTGCCTATGCGCCATCGCCGGTACCCCCTGAGGTCGTCTCAGGTTTGGTGTGGAGGACCTCGCGGGCCTGCTCCGCGGCGCGGATGAGGCTCTCGGCGACGAAGTCGACGAAGCGGGCGATGTTCTCGAGGCGGGTGGCGGCCGGGGTGTCGGGGCCGAGGACGCCGACGCCCTGCCGTGCGGTCTCGGCGAGCTGGGCGCTGGACCGGGCGCTGGCGATCATCGACTGGTAGAAGACGTCGTCGTCGACGGCGTAGCGCTCGCGGCGGCCCTCGTCGCGTTCGCGGCGGATTAGGCCCTGACTTTCGAGGAACGCGACCGCTTTGGAGACGGACGCCGGGCTGACCTGGAGGTGCCGGACGAGTTCGGACGCGGTGAGGCTGCCCGCGTCGGTGGTGTAGAGACAGGTCAGCACCCGGGACATCATCTTGGGCAGGCCCTGCCCCATGAGGAGAGTGGTGAACATCTCCTCGTACTCGCGCACGGCCTCGACGTCTCGTCCGTGGCCCAGTGCGGGTGCCTCCGCCCCCCGGGGCGCGGCCTGCCTGCGCCGGCGAGTGCGGCGTTCGGTGGCGCGGTGGGCCAGGTCGGCGCGGTAGGTGGTGGGCCCGCCGTTGCGCATCACCTCACGTGTGACCGTCGATGTCGGACGATCGAGACGTCTGGCGATCTCCGCGTAGGCGAGGCCATCGGCCAGCCCTTGCTCGATCTGCTGGCGTTCCTGCTGGGTGAGCCTGCCTCCCGGCATCGCGGCCTCCTCACGTGCTCCTTGGTGCGCCCAGCATAGCGTTCACTCTTCTAGCATTGCAACGAACAGACGAACGATCGTTGCATTGACTTCATGGGCGTTGCAACGATTAATCAGCTCTCACCTGTACTAATGGAATCCTCACGCAATGAACGTGTTGCCAGATTCGTGAACGCAACATAGCTTTTCCACTGTTCGAAACAACGAGCCGAAGGAGAGCACGATGCAGAAGTACGACACCCCCGCCCCGGTCTCCGCCGTCCTCGACATCCCCGCGGGACGCATCCGGTTCGTCGCCGCCGACCGGGCCGACACCACGGTCGAGGTCCTGCCCGCGGACACCTCGAACGGCCGCGACGTGAGAGCGGCGGAACAGACCAAGGTCGAATACGGCGACGGCGTCCTGCGGATCGAGGCCTCACCGGCAAAGAACCGGATCCTCGGCGCTACCGGATCCGTCGAGGTGACCGTCCAGCTGCCCGCCGGCTCCCGCATCGAGGCGAAGACGGCCAGCGCCGAGTTCCGGGCCGTCGGACGACTCGGCGATGTCACCTTCAAGGGGGCGCAGAGCTCGGTCAAGCTCGACGAGACCGGAGGTGCCCGCCTCACCCTCCTCGACGGCGACGTCTCGGTCGGCCGCCTGGGCGGCCCCGCGGAGATCAACACCCGAAAGGGCGACCTCCGCATCGCCGAGGCCGTGCGCGGCACGGTCACGCTGCGCACCGAGCACGGCGAGATCTCGGTCGGCGCGGCCCGCGGAGTCTCCGCCTCTCTGGACGCCGGCACCACCTACGGCCGGATCCACAACACGCTTCGGAACACCGACGGCGCCGCCGCCCTGAACCTCCACGCGACCACCGCCTACGGCGACATCACCGCCCGCAGCCTCTGAGAAGCACGGTCCTTGGCGGCCGGCACAACCTCGTCGCTGCCCTGGGCGGCCCCGTCACCGCAACAATCACCCCACCCATAAGGAGCACACAGTCATGTCCCTCACCATGGCCCGGCAGGACCGCCCGGAGTTGCAGAAGGCCATTGAGGAGATCGTCGATTCCGGTTTCACCGGGGTGCAGTTGCGCGTGCACGACGAGCGGGGCGCGTGGGTCGGCAGCGCCGGGGTGCGCGAGCTGGGCGAGAGCGCCGAGCCGCCGGCCAACGGGCGGGTCCGGATCGGCAGCAACACCAAGACCTTCACCGCGACCCTGGTGCTGCAACTGGTGGCCGAGGGCAGGATCGGGCTGGACGTCCCGGCGGACGACTACCTGCCCGAGTTCGGGCTGGACCGGCGGATCACGGTGCGGATGCTGTTGCAGCACACCAGCGGGGTGTTCAACTTCACCGGCGAGTACTACGACGACGGGACGTTCGCGCCGGGGGTCCCCGCCACGACCGCGGGCCGGGAGTGGGTGGACAACCGGTTCAAGACCTACCGGCCGGAAGACCTGGTACGGCTTGCGTTGTCCAAGCCGGCGCGGTTTGAGCCGGGGACGGACTGGAACTACTCCAACACCAACTACGTGCTGGCCAGGCTGCTGATCGAGAAGGTCACCGGCCGCTCGCTCGCCGAGGAGATGCAGCGGCTGATCCTGGGGCCGCTCCGGCTGTCGGGCACCGTGGTGCCGGACACCAGCCCGGAGATCCCCTAGCCGCACACCCACGCCTACTACCGGTACGAGGACGCCGGACGGCACAAGACGGTCGACGTCACCCGCCAGAACCCCTCCTAGATCTCCAGCGGCGGAGACATGATCTCCACCGCCCAGGACCTCCACACGTTCATCTCCGCCCTGATGACCGGCAAGCTCCTGCCGGCACCGCTGCTCGCCGAGATGCGCAAGCCGCATCCCAAGGCCGGCTATGGCCTGGGGGTGTTCGTACAGGACGTGGGCGAGAACGGCGGCACCGTCATCACCCACAACGGAGGCACGGCGGGCCACGCGGCGCTGATGTACAGCACGCCCGACGGCAGCAAGACCCTGACCGCCGCGCTGAACTATGTCGACGACGCCGCACTGTCCATGGCAGAGGCGTTCCAGAAGGCGACGCAGAGACTCGTCAAGGAGGTGTTCGGCCGCGGGCAGGCAGAGCGGCCCGACGAGGCAGCCGAGCCCACCCAACCGACGGCCTGAGCACCTCAGGATCCCGTCCCGCGTGAGCGGCTCAACGGCGGCCCTGCGGTACGTCCAGGTGGGCGAGCGGCTCAGCCACCACGCGCCCGCATCCGCGCACGCACGGAAGGGGACGTGTCGGGGGGGCGTCCGCCCGCAGCGGTTGGCGCGTCAACGGACAGTCAGTCAGCCTCCGAGCCCATCGCGCCGTTCCGAGGCCGGACACACCCCCGGCGCGGCCCCGGCCCACCACCACCGCGTGGGCGAAGGCGCGCACCAAACCCCACCGGCACAGGCCGCCGCAGGCACCCGCACCCTCACGCCGCCGAAGCGATCCGCCTCCGGATGTCCTCCGGCGACAGAGCCCCCTTCGCCGTCACGTGATCCCCCGACGACTCCCCACGCAGCCGCCGCCCGATCCACGGCACCAGAAACTCCCGCGCCCAGTGCACATCGTCCCGCCGAACCTCGAGCGGCCCGCGCGCCGGCAGCGGCGGCCACGGCTGCTCCGGGTCGGCCGGAACCTCC
>NZ_DF968347.1:0-28645 GCF_001270025.1 Streptomyces azureus
GTACCCCGCGGGCACCTCCTCGTGCATCACGAACGCTCTGAGGGCCCCGGCGCGTGCCGGGGCCCTCAGAGCGGATGCGAAGCCGTCGGTCTCAGCGAGAGCCGTCGGGTCTCAGATGGTCGCGGTGTCGATCACGAACCGGTAGCGCACGTCACTGGCGACCACCCGCTCGTAGGCCTCGTTGATCTCGTCACCGCGGATCAGCTCGATCTCGGCGCCGAGGCCGTGCTCGGCGCAGAAGTCCAGCATCTCCTGGGTCTCCGCGATGCCGCCGATCATGGAGCCGGCGAGAGTCTTGCCGCCGCCGATCACCGAGAAGAGGTTGAGGGCGATGGGCTCCTCGGGGGCGCCGACGTTGGCCAGCGTGCCCTCGGTCTTCAGCAGCGAGAGGTAGGCGCCGAAGTCCAGCGGCGCCGAGACCGTGGAGACGATCAGGTCGAAGGTGCCGGCCAGCTCCTCGAAGGTCTTCGGGTCGCTGGTGGCGTAGTAGTGGTCCGCGCCCAGCTTCAGGCCGTCCTCCCGCTTGCGCAGGGACTGCGACAGCACGGTCACCTCGGCGCCCAGCGCGTGCGCGATCTTCACGCCCATGTGGCCGAGGCCGCCCAGGCCGACGATCGCGACCTTCCTGCCGGGACCGGCGCCGAAGCGCTTGAGCGGGGAGTAGAGGGTGATGCCGGCGCACAGCAGCGGCGCGGCGACGTCGAGGGAGAGGCCGTCGGGGATGCGGACGACGAAGTTCTCGTCGACGACGACCTTCTGCGAGTAGCCACCGTAGGTGGGCTCGCCGTCCTTGCCTATGCCGTTGTACGTCGGGACGTTGCCCTTGACGCAGTACTGCTCGCGTCCGGCCTTGCAGTTCTCGCACTCACGGCAGGAGTCGACCATGCAGCCGACGCCGACGCGGTCGCCGACGGCGAACTTCGTGACGCCCGGACCGACCTCGGAGACGACACCGGCGATCTCGTGGCCGGGGACCATCGGGAAGATCGCCTCGCCCCAGCCCTCCCGGGCCTGGTGGATGTCCGAGTGGCAGATACCGGCGAACTTGATGTCGATCAGGACGTCGAACTCGCCGACCTCGCGGCGCTCGATGGTGGTGCGCTCCAGCGGAGCCTTGGGCGCGGGGGCGGCGTACGCAGCAACAGTGGTCATGCCGGGGGTTCTCCTAGCAGGTTCCGTGCCCGGCTGCCTTCTGATGTTCCGACCGGGCACGATCACCACCGTGCCAAACCCGCGCGTGTTTACCCAGACCACGCTTTTGCGTACGCACAGCGTGCGTACCACTGGCGGGGTCAGGCTCGTGTGCGTACGACCGTGAATACTGGAAGGCATGGACGAACAGCCCGAACCCGTACAGGAGCCCGCACCTCAGACCGGCGGGGGCCTGGACCGGCGTGCCGAGCTCAGCGAGTTCCTGCGCACCCGGCGTGCCCGGCTGAAGCCGGAGGACGTGGGGCTGCCCGACTTCGGGCGGCGTCGGGTGCCGGGGCTGCGCCGTGAGGAGCTGGCTCAGTTGGCCGGGGTGTCCGTGGCGTACTACACACGGCTGGAGCAGGGCAACGGGCGCAACGTCTCGGCGGAGGTGCTGGACGCGATCGCGCGTGCCCTGCGGCTGACCGGCGCCGAGCACGCCCACCTGATGCACCTGGCGAAGCCGAAGCAGCACAAGAAGAAGCAGGCGGCGCGGGCCCAGCAGGTACGGCCGGCGCTGCGGCACCTGCTGGACTCGATCGACACCGTCCCGGCGTACGTCGTCGGGCGCCGCTCGGACATCCTGGCCTGGAACCGGATGGCCGCGGCCCTCTTCGGCGACTGGGCGGAGCTGCCGGCGCCCGAGCGGAACTGGGCGCGGCTGGTGTTCCTCAGGCCCGACTACCGCGAGCTGTTCGTCGAGTGGGACCAGAAGGCGTCCGACATCGTCGGCTACCTGCGCATGGACGCGGGCTGCCATCCGGACGACCCGCGGCTGTCCGCCCTGGTGGGCGAGCTCTCCGTGAAGAGCGAGGAGTTCCGCCGGCTGTGGGCCGCGCACGACGTCAAGGAGAAGAGCTACGGCGTCAAGCGGATGCGGCACCCACTCGTCGGCGACCTGACCCTGTCCTTCGAGACGTTCCGCCTGGTCGACGACGCCGAGCAGTCCCTGCTCACGTACCACGCGGAACCGGGCTCCGCGTCGGCGGAGGCGCTGCGGCTGCTGGCGAGCTGGGGGGCGGACGCGGCTCGGGCGGGGACCGGTACGCCGGCTCAGTGAACGCGAGTGGCCCGCCGGGAGCCGAGGCTCCCGGCGGGCCACTCACTGACAGGCACTACAGCTCACCCTGTGGGCGAGCCCTGCGGCGCAGGGCGGCTCACTTGCCGTAGTAGGCGTTGTAGATCGAGACCGTCGACTTGTTGCCCTTCTTGTCGGCGATCTTGGCGTGGAAGGAGATGGCCTTCCCCTTCGCCGGGTTCTTGACGGTGATCTTGCCGTTCTTGACGTCGAGCTTCTTCCAGGTCTTGCCGTAGTCGTACGACACGTACACCGACAGCGACTTCAGGTTGCTGCCCTTGGCCGCGCCCTCGACGGTGACCGGGATCGACACCTTCTTGTCTGCCTCGACGCGGCTGTCCAGGCCGGTCTTGGCGTGGAAGCGGGCCGTGGAGGCGGGCAGCTTCACGCGCGTGTCACCGGACGGCTTCTTGGAACGGAAGGTCCAGCTGGCGTCGATGCGGGTGGAGGCCGCCGCGACCTTGACGCTGCGCTTGACCGACGTCGTCAGCTTGTACTCGGCGGCGGCAGACGGGACCTTGAACTCCTCACCGAACAACGGGTCGGCGTTGGAGCCGACCTTGGTGCCATTGCGGTAGAGGTTCGTTGCGACCGACGTGAAGTCGGATGAGCCGGCGTGTCCGGCGCCGTCGGCGAACAGCGGCAGCGAGCCGTAGAGGGCGTTGCCTTCGCGGAAGATGCCAAAGTCCGCGTTCAGGCGCGGGCCGAAGACCGCCGTGTTGAAGGTCTTCGTGTACTTCTGGCCCGCCTTGAACGTCTGCGGGTCACCGAGCGTGTAACCGGCCTCGGGGATCGGGTTGCCGTCCGCGTCCTTGCCCTTGTATTGCGTGAAGTCGAACGTCCACTTGATCTTGTCCGACGTCGAGAGGTACATCGTGCGCGCGCTCGGAAGCTTCTGCTCAACCGGGAGGCCGAAGACGACGTCCTCGGGGAACATGCCTACGGTGAACAGTTCGCCGGTCTTGCCGGACGCAGCCGCACCCATGTTGTTCTTCACGGTGGCGAGTTCGCTCGCCTTGAAGTGCCGGACCTTACCGCCCTGGATCTTGTTCACCTTGGCGGTAGTGGCCACGTCGTACTCGGCGTTGTCACCCTTGGTCCACTGGCCGTTCCAGGTCTGGCTCAGTCCGGAGACCTCCGGGCCCAGGTGGGCCATGCGCAGGTCGGCGAACGAGCCGAGGCCGACGCTGACTCCGACACCGATGTCCGCCGTGTCGTACATGTAGCCGATCATGGCGGACAGCTGCTTGGCCTTCGCGTCCGGAACCGTGATGTCGGCCGCGTTCGTCTTGCGGGCGTCGATCGTCACCGTCGTGTTCTTGGTGACGGCCAGCTTCGGCTGGACCAGCCAGTCGATGCCGCCCTCGAATGTCTCGATGTTCTTGACGACCCACGCGTCCATCAGGTAGGTGCCCTTGGGCAGGCGCATGGTGGTCGTGCCCGTAGCGGTGACCGGCACAGAGTAGCCGCGGTTCTTGGCCAAGCCGGTGTAGCCCGTGAGCCCGGTGTTGTAGCGGTCCGTCGGCTGCCCGTCCCTGCCGATGTGCTTGACGGTGACGTCGTACGACTCGACCTCGCGCTGCACCGCGGCGGCCGTGCGGACGGTCTGGCCGCCGCCCGTCGCCGTCACGTACGACGAGTAGGCGCCGTCGACCGTGCCGCCCAGCTTGGTGTTCACGGTGAACGGGACGGAGGCCTTGCCACCGGCCGGGACGGTCACCGAGGTGGCGCCGAGCTTGAAGAAGCCGGCCGGGGCGGCCTGGCCCTTGGGGTTGGTGGCGGTCGACGTCAGCTTCAGCGTGACGTCCTTCGTACCGAGGTTGCGGTACGTCAGTTCCTTGGTGACCGGCTTGTCGTCGGTGTGCGGCCACTGCTGGACGCCGAAGCTCACCGACGAGGGGTTGGCGATCACGGACTGCTTGATGGCCTTGTCGACCTGGATACGGCCCGAACCCTGCTGGAACGGCGTGTACTTGCCGCCCTTGGTGGAGCCGGTGAGGGCGCCCTTCAGCTCGGGGTACTTCCACTCCGGGTGCTGCTGCTTCAGCAGCGCCGCGGCGCCCGCGACGTGCGGGGTCGCCATCGACGTACCGGAGATCGTCATGTAGCCGGCCGGCTTCTCGCCGACCTCGGCGGCTATCTGGTTGCCCGGGGCGGAGGCCGCGGTGATGTCCACGCCGGGCGCGGTCACGTCGGGCTTGAGGGCGCCGTCCATGCCGGGGCCGCGGCTGGAGAAGTCGGCCAGCACGTCCTTGTCGTCGACCGCGCCGACGGTCAGGGCCGCGGCGGCGCTGCCCGGGGAGCCGATGGTCTGCTCGCCGAAGCCGCCCTCGTTGCCGGCCGCGATGGCGAACAGGATGCCCTTCTCCTCGGACAGCTTGTTCACCGCCGCTTCCAGCGGGTCGATCGCGGGCGTGTCGCTGCCGCCCAGGCTCATGTTGACGACGTCGGCGCCCTCCGCGGCGGCCCACTCGATGCCGGCGAGGACCTCGGAGTCGCTGCCGTAGCCGCCGTCGTCGAGCACCTTGCCGTTGATGATCTTCGCGCCGGGCGCGACGCCCTTGTACTTGCCGCCGGACTTCGCGCCGGTACCGGCCGCGATGGACGCGACGTGCGTGCCGTGGCCGACCTTGTCGGTCGTGTCGGGCGAGGTGGTGAAGTTCTTGGCGCCGATCACCTGGCCCTTGAGGTCGGCGTGCGTGGCGTCCACACCGGTGTCGAGGACGGCGATCTTCACGCCCTTGCCGTCGTAACCGGCCGCCCATGCCTTGGGGGCGCCGATCTGCGGGACGGACTTGTCGAGGCTGGCCTTGCGGACGCCGTCGAGCCAGACGTGCGCGATGCCGGAGGCGGTCTTGTCGCCGTTGGTGACCGCGTCCCACAGCTCGGGCGCGTCCTCCTGCGGCGTCTGAACGGCGTCCGCGTTCACGGTCTTCAGAGAGTGGCTCAGCCGGCCCGCGTCGCGCACGTCGGCCTTGGTGGCCGCGGCGCTGCCCTGGTAGCCGACGATGACCTTCAGGCCCTTCTTCTGGGCCTTGCGGGTCGCGGACTTGTTGAGCTCGGTGACGTCGAAGAGCCGCTGGTCGAGCTTGCCGGTGGCGACCAGGCGGGCCGCGTCGGCCGGGATCACGAGCGTGTGGCCGTCGAGCTTGCGGACCTGGACGGGAATGTCCTCGCGTCCCTTGGCCCGCTCCAGGCCGACGACACGGCCCTTGGCGTCCAGGACGACCCGGTCACCGGTGATCAGCGTGATGCGGTGCTTGGCGGTGACCGACGCCTGCTTCGCGGCTGCGGTCGTCTGCTCGCCGTTCGCCGACGCCGGGCTGGTCATACCCGCCGCCAGGGCCACGGCTGCCGCTGTGGCGACCGTGGCCGCGCACGCCCTTTTCACTTGTCTGCGCAAGTTTCCCCCTTGCAGAAGTACCGGGCGAATTCCCCGTTCACCCGGTCGGGGGCGGTCTCGTACGCATGGGCGTACACCCCCCGGAACACGCAGTATGCCGACGGGTGATCAGGCACTCAATAGTTGAGAGGAAGGTAAGAAATCCGTGGGCAGGCTGTTACACAGCTGCCGGAACTCCGTTACAGGCAAGGCGATTGCGCACGCGTGTTTTTCTTGACACAAGAAGCGGGGAGAAAACGGAAGCCGCCGCTCACCCCGGAATCGGGGCGGGCGGCTGCTCTCTTACGTGAAGCTACGGAGTCGTCAGACCGCCGAACCGGCCTTCCAGTCGGCCCAGCTCATGTTCCATCCGTTGAGCCCGTTGTCCGGCGCGATGGTCTTGTCGCCGGTGTTCTCGACGATCACCACGTCACCGATCATCGAGTTGTTGTAGAACCACGCGCCCGGGGTGTTCGGGTCGTCGGCGCCCTTCGCGTCCTGGAGGCCGACGCAGCCGTGGCTCGTGTTCACGTTGCCGAAGATGGACTTCGCGCCCCAGTAGTTGCCGTGGATGAAGGTGCCGGAGCTGGACAGGCGGATGGCGTGCGGCACGTCCTTGATGTCGTACTCGCCCTTGCCGTCGTCGTCCGTGAAGCCCACGGTCGCGCCGTTCATGCGCGTCTCCTTGAACTTCTCGGACATCACCATGATGCCCTCGTAGGTCTTGTTCTCCGGCGAGCCGGCGGAGATCGGGATCGTCCGGACGACCTTGCCGTCCTGCGTGATCTTCATCTGCTTGGTCTTCGCGTCGACGTACGAGACCTGGTTGCGGCCGACCTTGAACGTGACCGTCTTCTGCTGGACGCCGTAGACGCCCTCGGCACCCTCGACACCGTCGAGCGCGAGCTTCAGCGTGACGGTGGAGCCTTCCTTCCAGTAGTCCTCGGGGCGGCAGTCCATGCGGTTGGCGTTGAACCAGTGGCAGGCGACCTCCTGGCCGCTGGTCGTGCTGACCTTGACGCCCTTCTGGACGGCGGCCTTGTTGGTGATCGCCTTGTCGAAGTTGATCGAGACCGGCATACCGACGCCCACGGTGGTGCCGTCGTCCGGGGTGAAGTTGCCGATGAAGCTGTTGGCCGGGGAGACCGTGGTGAACGAGGCGTTCTCGT
This sequence comes from Streptomyces azureus, assembly GCF_001270025.1. Taxonomy (NCBI): domain Bacteria; kingdom Bacillati; phylum Actinomycetota; class Actinomycetes; order Kitasatosporales; family Streptomycetaceae; genus Streptomyces; species Streptomyces azureus. The sequence goes on from NZ_DF968347.1 coordinate 6,821, forward strand.
GGGCGACGCGGCCCTCGGAGTCCTTCGCCTCCGCCGCCAGCTTGTAGGTGGTGGAGCGCTCCAGCTGCGTGCTGGGCTTCCAGCTGGTCTTGTCGGCGGATATCTGGCCGCTGACCTCCGCGCCGTCGGGCGTCGTCATCTTGACGCTCGTGAGCGTGCCCTTGCTCACGGTGACGGCGGCGGAGTTGTTGATGGAGGCGTTGTCGGAGCCGTCCTCGGGCGTGATCTTGATCTGGGCCTGGGACGCCTTCTTGGCCGCGGCCTCGTCGACCTTCGACTGGGAGCTGTCGCCGCCGTCGCCCCCGGAGGCGCTGTCACCGCCGCCGGAACAGGCCGAGAGCATCAGCACTCCGCCGAGCAGTGCGGACGCGACCGTCAGGCCCTTGCGCCGCTTACTGACCGTCATCACACGCTTCTCCATCGTTGCCGATTTCCCCAAAACCCCGAGTGTCCCCGTCAAAGTCCCAAGTGCCCCCGTCAGGACTCGCGAGTCCTCGTCGAGAACTTTCAACGCTACGACCGGTTCGTCCGGTTCCCCATGTCGCGCACGTGTGGGGATCACCACGTCCGCGCCCGTCCGCGGCGAACGGGCGCGGACGGTGCGATGAGGCCGGTGCGCCGCTTGAGACGCAGTGACCCCGGACGACGGTTGCCGCCCGGGGTCACTATTTTCCCAAGTGCCTCAGCCGTCACTGTCGTCGTCGACATCATCCTCGTCGAGGTCCCACTCCGGCGAATCGGGGTCGTAGTCGATCCGCTCGCTGCTCCAGGAGGCCTGCTGGAGCTCCACCCCCGGCACCTGGCTGACCAGGTCGAACGGATCCACTAGGTACGCGAGGGCCTCGGCGGTGTCTTCCGTCACAGCGCCCTCGGCGTGGGCCCGCTCCGTCGCCGGCATCCCACCGTCGTCGGCGATCCGGCGCAGCGCGGCCTTGGTGATCCCGTCCGGGTCCTCAACCTCAAGAACGAGTTCCACCCGAAGCCGGACAAAACGTGATGTCTCTGGAGTGCTCATGGCGCGAGCGTACGTCGAAGACCTCCCGTGACTTTCCCGTGACCCGCGACTTTCACTAACATCGCCCCACACGGCCAATTCGCCAGCACCACAAGGGGATCGATATTCCGTGTCATCCGCTCGCCGTCCGTTGCTGACCGCCACTGCCGCGGCGTCCCTGCTGGGCGCCCTGTGGTTCGTCCCGTCCGCCAACGCGACGTCCGACTCCCCGGTGAGAGACGCGGTCGCGGCGAGCCCGTCGCCGCAGGTCGCGGAGCAGGCGCGGATCGCGGCCACGACCGCGGGCGACTCCGTCACCGGCACCGGCACCCGCCTCGCCGACACGGGCAGCTTCGACAGCACGCCGTACGTCCTCGGCGGCACGCTCTTCCTCACACTGGGCGCGGGATTCGTCGCGTACTCGGTCCGCCGGGAACGGCTCGGCTTCTGACGTCACACGGCCGGGTTCCCGCCGCGCGGCAGGAACCCGGCCGGCCTTCTCTCTACCGAAGTGCCGTCTACTGAAGCGTGCCGGTGACCGTCTCCACCGCGGCCAGCAGCCGCCCGTCGCGCACGAAGGCGTCCGCCGCGGCCAGGTCGGGCGCCAGGAACCGGTCCGGTCCCGGACCCTGAACTCCCGCTTCCCGCAGGGCGTCGATGACCGCCCGCGTCGCGGGGGCCGGCATCAGCCCCTCGCGCAGTTCGATCGCGCGCGTGGCGGCGTACAGCTCGACGGCCAGGACCCGGGTGAGGTTGTCGACGGCCGTGCGCAGCTTGCGCGCCGCGGACCAGCCCATCGAGACGTGGTCCTCCTGCATGGCGGAGGACGGGATCGAGTCGGCGGACGCCGGTACGGCGAGCCGCTTCAGCTCGCTCACCAGCGCGGCCTGGGTGTACTGAGCGATCATCAGGCCCGAGTCCACACCGGCGTCGTCGGCGAGGAACGGCGGCAGGCCGTGACTGCGGTTCTTGTCGAGCAGCCGGTCGGTGCGCCGCTCGGCGATGGAGCCGAGGTCCGCGACGGCAATGGCGAGGAAGTCCAGGACGTACGCCACGGGCGCCCCGTGGAAGTTGCCGTTGGATTCCACGCGCCCGTCGGGCAGCACCACCGGGTTGTCCACCGCGGAGGCCAGCTCGCGGTCGGCGACCAGCCGGGCGTGCGCCACGGTGTCCCGCCCGGCCCCGGCGACCTGCGGGGCGCAGCGCACCGAGTAGGCGTCCTGGACGCGCGGCGCGTCGTCCTGGTGATGGCCGGTCAGCCCCGAACCCTTCAGCACGGCCGCCATGTTGGCGGCACTGGCGGCCTGCCCCGGGTGCGGCCGGATGGCGTGTAGCTCGGGGGCGAGGACCTTGTCGGTGCCGAGCAGGGCCTCCAGGGACAGGGCGGCCGTGACGTCGGCGGACCGGTAGAGCGTGTCCAGGTCGGCCAGAGCCATGATCAGCATGCCGAGCATGCCGTCGGTGCCGTTGAGGAGGGCGAGGCCTTCCTTCTCGCGCAGTTCGACCGGCTGGATGCCGTGCGCGGCGAGGAGTTCGGCGGCCGGGCGTACGACGCCGTCGGGACCCTCGGCGTCCCCCTCCCCCATGAGCGTGAGCGCACAGTGGGACAGCGGCGCGAGATCGCCGGAGCAGCCGAGGGAGCCGTACTCGTGCACGACCGGGGTGATACCGGCGTTGAGGAGGTCGGCCATGGTCTGCGCGACCTCGGGCCGTACGCCGGTGTGCCCGGAGCAGACGGTCTTCAGCCGCAGGAACATCAGGGCGCGTACGACGTCCCGTTCCACCCTCGGCCCCATGCCGGCGGCGTGCGAGCGGACGATGTTGCGCTGGAGCTGTGCGCGCAGCTCCGGGCTGATGTGCCGGGTCGCCAGGGCTCCGAAGCCGGTGCTCACGCCGTACACGGGCTCGGGCTTGGCCGCCAGCGCGTCCACGATCTCGCGGGCCGCTCCGAGGGCGGCCACCGCCTCCTCGGAGAGCTGGACGCGGGCGCCGCCGCGCGCCACGGCGAGCACGTCGGACGCGGTCACTCCGGACGTCCTCACCACCACAGTGTGCATATCCATATTCAGGAGCGTACGCAGTGAATTCGATGATGTCACCACTGGGGACCGGGTTCACCCCTTACCGATACGTCACAGCACACCACGGCCCCGCTCACCACCGGACCCGGTCACCGCTCGCCACCGGCCGCTCGCTACGGCGCGTGCCGCCCCCGGAACCGCCGGCGCTCACCGTCGGCCTCCCTGGACGGCTCGTCCGCGAGCCGCACGACGGGATCGTCGGGCCCGGCCCGCCCGGCGACGACCGGCCGCGTGGCCCGCTCGGCCTTCGCCCGGTACTGGGCGGCGTCGGCGAGCCGGAACAGCCGCCGAGCCGAGGGCACGGGCCCGATCGGATCCTCGGTGGAGGCGACCCCGCAGGCCACACCGTCCCCTAGCTCCAACTCCGCCGCCCGGCGACACAGTTCACTTGCCGCCTTCACAACCTGGTCGGCGGGCGGCCCGACCGCGAGCAGACAGAACTCGTCCCCGCCGAGCCGTGCCGCCAGGGCCCCGGGCAGCATGGCCCCGCACAGCGACAGCACGGAGCCGAAACGCTCCAGGAGCCGGTCGCCGGCGGCGTGCCCGTGGGTGTCGTTGACCCGCTTGAGCCCGTTCAGATCGCAGACGACGAGGCTGACGACGGCTCCGTCCCTGCGGTGCCGCTCGATCGCCTGCTCCAGGCGTACGTCCACGGCACGACGGTTGGCCAGTCCCGTCAGCGCGTCGGTGAACGCGAGCCGCCGGGCCTCCTCCAGCCGCTCGGCCTGGGCGATACCGGCGGCGACGACGGCGGCCAGCACGGTGGCGAAATCGGCGTCGGCCCGCTCGAAGACGGGCTCCCCGACCGGCCGGGCGACATACAGCTCGCCCCAGGCCCGGCCGTGCAGCACGATGGGCGCGACCACACAGCAGCCGCGGCCACGGCGGCGCAGGGCGGCGACGCGCTGATGGCAGTACCCGGGACGCCGCCCGGCGGCGGGCCCCTCGGCGGTCTCCACCCAGGCGTCCGGCTCCCCGCCTCCGGCCCACTTCTCGTGCAGGAACTCCGTGATCTCCGCGAACTGGTGCACCGGATAGGACTCGTCCTCCGGGAACTCCTCTTCCCCCTCGGCCAGCTCACCGACGTTCACGAGGACCTTCAGCCGCCCGAGCTCCCGCTCCCACACCGACAGCGCGGCAAAGCTCCCGCCCAGCGCCCGGCACGCCCCGGCAGCCGCCGCACGCCACGCCTCACGCGACCCGTGCGCGGCCGCCATCCCCTGAGCCAACGCGACGACAGCCACGAGCCGTCTGTCCTCACCCATCACCCCAGGCTAGGCAGTTTCCAGCCATTTGGTTCTGTTGACGGCGCGAACGGGGAGACCCGGCTGCGGGCAGTCATGCCGCTGAGGGCGATGGGGGTCCCCCTGCTCGAGCGAAGCCGAGAGCCTGGGGGAGGGTGGGCGCAGCGACACCCCGCCACGCCGGGCCGCGGCCCCGCCCCGCCCCGCCCCGCCCCGCCCCAGCGACAACGCCGAGCACCGGACAACCGATCTTCAGTTCACTCCCCGGGCCACTCCGGCCGCCGCTTCTCATTGAACGCAGCCACCCCCTCCGCGCGATCCCCCGAAAACGCCACTGCCCGCCAGGCCGCATCCTCCACCTCGAGCCCAGCCCGCAGATCCAACCCCTGCCCCAGCCGCAACGCCCGCTTCGCCGCCCGCAACCCCACAGGCGAGTTCCCGGCGATCCGAGCAGCCAGCGCCAACGCCGACTCCCGATCCCGCCCCTCCTCCACCACCTGATCGACCAGCCCCAACTCCCCCGCCTCGGCAGCCTCCACCCGCCGCGCCGAGAAGATCAGCTCAGCCGCCCGCGCCGCCCCCACCCGCCGCGGCAGCAACTGCGTACCTCCACCCCCGGGAATCACCCCGACCGACACTTCCGGCAACCCCACCACCGCCGTCCGGTCCGCCACGATCACGTCACACGCCAACGCCAGCTCGAACCCACCGCCCAGCGCGAACCCGTGCACCGCCGCCACCGTCGGCACCGGCAGTTCCAGCACCCCCGTGTACGCCCCCCGCGCCACCGGCCGCTGCCGCACCAGCTCCGCATCGCTGAACGAGTTCCGCTCCTTCAGATCGGCCCCGACACAGAACGCCCGCTCATGCGTCGATGTCAGTACGACCACGCGCACGTCCCGGTCCTCCCCCAGCGCCGCACACGCCCCGGCGATGGACCGCGCCATCTCCGTCGACACCGCGTTCATGGCCTTGGGCCGGTCGAGGACGAGCTCCGCGACATGCCCCTGCTCGTGCCGCCGCACGAGCACGAACTCCCCGAACCGTTCCTCACTCATGACACCCTCCGGTTAACGCGGGTTAACAACATCGCCGCTCCGATCATCGCAGCCCCACCCCACGCGCGAAAGAGCGGACGCGTCCGGTTCCCGCACCACCACCCCGCCCACCCGTTCGAGTGACATGACCCCAACTCCGGTCCGATCGCCCATGGGAGCGCATAGCGTGCATCCGCCACGGCGCACTGGGGGCGCGTGCGTACCGGGGAGGGACCATGACGACGAGGAACACGCCGGCGAAGCCGCAGCGGGACACCGGAGCACCGGCACCCCGCCGGCCGGAAACGGCCACGCCCTGCGAACGGGCCAGACCCCACGAACCGACCCCGACGGAAACCGACCCCTTCTCACCCCGCGCCCGAGGCCGGCACCGCAAACCCCGCCCCCGCAAGGCCCTGCTCGCCGCCGGCGTCCTCGCCCTGGCAGCCGGCGCCCTGAGCCTCGTACGCCTGACCTCCGGCCCCGGCGCCGACAGCGTCGGCACCGTCGAGGCCGAGCCCCGCCCGGACCCGGTCACGACCGGCACGGACGAGGCCACGAACACCGCCGCCACCGCCCCCGCCGCCCCGGAGGCGAGCCCGTCGTCACCCGCCGCCCTGGGCGGCCAGAACCCGTCGCCCGGCACCCGCGGCCCGGCCGCCGCCTCGCCCGCTCCGTCCACGTACACGGCCGTGTCCACCGACACCCGAGGGCTACCTACGGCCGTGACTCCCCGGCCCACGGCCGTCCGCGGCACGACGAACCCTCCGGCACCGCCGGCCACGGGCAAGGGCAAGGCCCCACGCCCGGCCCGGACCCCGCCGTCACCGCCGAACCGGACCGCACCCGCCCCGGCTCCCGAGCCCGAGGAGCCGAAGGAACCGGAGGACCCGGGAATGTGCGTGCCGGTCATCGGCCTGTGCGTGGACTCACCGGACTGAGAGCCCGGTCGGAAAGCCCCGGTCGCCCCCGTCAGCCGCCGTCCCGCCGCGTGAGCAGCCACGGCTCCACGACGCCCAGCCCACGCACCGGCCGCTGCCACATCGGCTGCAACGCGAACCGGTACGTCGGCGGCTCCTCGCCCTCCTTCTCAGCCGCCGCGGCCTCCTCGGCCGCCTCCGCCTCCGAGGACGGGGCGTCCTGCGTGCGGACCAGCTCTTCGGCGAAGGCCGTGTCGACGAGCACGGCGTCCTTCGGAGCTATCGAGGTGAGCCGGGAGGCCAGGTTCACTGTCGTACCGAAGACATCACCCATACGGGTGGTCACCGTGCCGAACGCCATGCCGACGCGCAGCTCCGGCATCGTCTCGTCGTGCGCCATGGTCTCGATCAGGCGCAGGGCGATCTCGGCAGCCGTGCCCGCGTCGTCGGCGGCGTACAGCACCTCGTCGCCGAGGGTCTTGATCAGCCGGCCGCCGTTCGCGGCGACCAGGTCGGCGGCGGTGGTCTCGAAGGCCTCGACCAGCTCGCCGAGCTCCTCCTCCTCCATCCGGCGCGTCAGCCGCGTGAACCCGACGAGATCGGCGAAGCCGACCGCGAGCCGCCGGTCCACCATCTCCTCGTCGTCCGCGGCCTGCACGACGCGTCCGGCCGAGGCGGCGAGCTGCCGCCGCCAGACGTAGACCAGGAACTCCTCCAGCTCGGGCAGGAGCAGCTCGACGATCGGGTACGTCACCTCGGTGCGCGTCATGCCCGGCTCGGGCGGCTCGGTCAGCCCTTCCAGGAAGGAGTCGATCTGCCACTCGGCGAGCCGCGCGGTGGTCTGCCCGGTGGACCGGGCCACCTGGACGGCCATGGCCTCGCTCAGCAGCCCCGCCTCGACGAGACCGGCGAGGCGTCGCAGGGCGAGTACGTCCGCCTCCGTGAGGGCCTTGGCCTGCCCGATGTCGGCGAAGCCCATGGCCCGCCAGAAGCGGGAGGCCAGTTCCATGGAGACGCCGGCGCTGCGGGCCGCCTGGAACGGGGTGTAGCGGCGCTCGGCGCCCAGGATGAGCCCTTCGAGGCGCAGGGCGAGCGGATCCTCGCCGGAGTCGGCGCCCTGCGCGTCCTCGCCGGAACCCGAGTCGTCGACGGTCACGCGTGCTGCCCTTCCGATCTGTCACGGTCATGTATCGACCGGCCTCAACTCTACGGCAGGTGTGCGCCAGCTCACTCCGTCAGGTTCAGCCGGGGGATGAGGTGCCCCGCGCTCCCATGACACTCGGCGTAGCCCCACCGCCCCCAGGGGGCTCCGCCTGCTGGACCCCGATCGGCCTGAACGGCCCCCTCCTCAATCGCCGGACGGGCTGATGGTGCCGGCCGGCGCTGCGAAGGCCGGGGCTGCCGTGATCCGCGGGCATTCGTGCCGCCCAGGGCGGCACGGGTGGGCGCGGACGGCACCCCGCAGCCCCGGGCCGTGCAACGCCCCGCCCCCAGCCCTCACGCCGAGCACCTGTCAAGCGGGCCGCAAATGGACGATGTCCCCGGCACCGACCGGCTCCTGCACCCCCTCCCCCGTAGCCAGCACCAGCCGCCCGTCCCCGTCCACCGCAACCGCTTCCCCCACCACTGCCCGATCCCCCGGCAACTCCGCCCGCACTTCCCTGCCGAGCGTCGCGCACCCCGCCGCATACGCCTCCTGCAACCCGCAGACACCCGCGTCACCCCCGGCCGCACGCCACTTCCCGTACCACTCCTCCAGCGACCGCAGCACCCCCCGCAGCAACGGATCCCGATCCGTACTCACGGCCCCGGCCATCCCGAGCGACCCCGCCGTAGGCACCGGCAGCTCGTTCTCCTTCAGCGTGACGTTGATGCCGACCCCGATGACGACCCCGCCGTCACCCGCCCGCTCCGCCAGAATCCCCCCGGCCTTGCGTTCCTCGCCCCGCACGGTGACCAGCAGGTCGTTCGGCCACTTCAGCGCCGTGTCGACGCCCGCCGCCCGCGACAGCCCCGTCGCCACCGCGACACCCGTGAGCAGGGGCAGCCACCCCCACCGCTCCACCGGCACCTCGCTCGGAGTGAGCAGCACGGAGAAGAACAGGCCGGAGCGGGGAGGCGCCGTCCACTGCCGGTCGAGACGCCCGCGGCCGGCCGTCTGCTCCTCGGCGACGAGCACGGCGCCCTCGGCGGCCCTGCCCTCGGCCGCCCGGGCCACCAGGTCGGAGTTCGTGGAGCCGGTGCGCTGCACCACGTCCACCTCGGACCACAGCGCGCCCTCGTGCACCAGACCCCGGCGCAGGGCGGTGATGTTGAGGGGCGGACGGTCCAGGTCCGACCAACGGCTACCGTTCGGCTCTGATGCATCTCGCGGCGTCATGCAAGCCACCCTAGGTGTGGTAAACGCCGCACTGCCGATGCGGAGGCACCCCACTAGTCTACGGATGAGTAACCGTCCCCCCTTTTGAGCAGGCAGGGAGCCACATCCCGATGTCCGAGCCGGAAGAGTTGCAGCAGCCTGACATTCACACGACCGCGGGCAAGCTCGCGGATCTCCAGCGCCGCATCGAAGAAGCGACGCACGCCGGCTCCACACGCGCCGTCGAGAAGCAGCACGCCAAGGGCAAGCTGACGGCCCGTGAGCGGATCGAGCTCCTGCTCGACGAGGGTTCCTTCGTCGAACTCGACGAGTTCGCCCGGCACCGTTCCACCAACTTCGGCCTCGACAAGAACCGGCCGTACGGGGACGGGGTCGTCACCGGTTACGGCACCGTCGACGGCCGCCCCGTCGCCGTGTTCTCCCAGGACTTCACCGTCTTCGGCGGGGCCCTCGGCGAGGTCTACGGCCAGAAGATCGTCAAGGTCATGGACTTCGCCCTGAAGACCGGCTGCCCGGTCATCGGCATCAACGACTCCGGCGGCGCCCGGATCCAGGAGGGTGTCGCCTCCCTCGGTGCCTACGGCGAGATCTTCCGCCGCAACACCCACGCGTCGGGTGTCATCCCGCAGATCAGCCTGGTCGTCGGCCCTTGTGCGGGCGGGGCCGTCTACTCCCCCGCCATCACCGACTTCACGGTCATGGTCGACCAGACGTCGCACATGTTCATCACCGGGCCCGACGTCATCAAGACCGTCACCGGCGAGGACGTCGGCTTCGAGGAGCTGGGCGGAGCCAGGACCCACAACTCGACGTCCGGCGTCGCCCACCACATGGCGGGCGACGAGAAGGACGCCATCGAGTACATCAAGCAGCTGCTGTCGTACCTGCCGTCCAACAACCTCTCCGAACCGCCGGCCTTCCCCGAGGAGGCCGACCTCGAGGTCACCGACGAGGACCGCGAGCTGGACGTGATCGTCCCGGACAGCGCGAACCAGCCCTACGACATGCACGCGGTGATCGAGCACGTCCTCGACGACGCCGAGTTCTTCGAGACGCAGCCGCTGTACGCGCCGAACATCGTCACCGGCTTCGGCCGGGTCGAGGGCCGGCCGGTCGGCATCGTCGCCAACCAGCCGATGCAGTTCGCCGGGTGCCTGGACATCAAGGCCAGCGAGAAGGCGGCCCGCTTCGTGCGGACCTGCGACGCCTTCAACGTCCCGGTCATCACCTTCGTCGACGTCCCCGGCTTCCTGCCCGGCGTCGACCAGGAGCACGACGGCATCATCCGGCGCGGCGCCAAGCTGATCTACGCCTACGCCGAGGCGACCGTCCCGCTCATCACCGTCATCACCCGCAAGGCCTTCGGCGGCGCCTACGACGTCATGGGATCCAAGCACCTGGGTGCCGACCTCAACCTCGCCTGGCCCACCGCCCAGATCGCCGTCATGGGCGCCCAGGGCGCGGTCAACATCCTGCACCGCCGCACGATCGCCGAGGCCGAGGCGAGCGGCGAGAACCCCGAAAACGCCGAGGCGGTCCGGGCCCGGCTGATCCAGGAGTACGAGGACGCCCTTCTCAACCCCTACGTCGCGGCCGAGCGCGGCTACATCGACGCGGTGATCATGCCGTCCGACACCCGCAGGCACGTCGTACGGGGTCTGCGTCAACTGCGGACGAAGCGGGAATCCCTGCCTCCGAAGAAGCACGGCAACATCCCCCTCTAGACCGGCGAGCCCAGGAGACGCACATGACGATCAAGGTCGTACGGGGCAACCCGACCCCCGAGGAGCTGGCCGCCGCCCTGGCGGTGGTCAGGGCCCGCGCCGCGGCGGCAGCCGCAACGCCGCCCGGCGCGCCGGCCACCCGCGACTCCTGGTCCGACCCGTCCCGCATCGCGGCTCACCGCCTGCCCCAGCCGGGGCCGGCGGCATGGGGTCGCACGTACTGGCCGGGCTGACCCGTAGGGGTGGGGGCCGGACAAGTTGAGTACTCGTACTCAGGCGCCGCCCCCACCCCCCGTCCGACCATGGAAGGCATGCTGTGGTCCGACCCCGAGAACGAGCCGCCGAAAGAGCTGCGGGACACGCAGGACATGCTTCGGCGGCTGGGCGTTTTCATGGCGTTGGCCATGGTGCTGGCGATGATCGTGATCGGCGTGAGGTGAGCGCGACAGGTGACGCCGATACGCTGAACGCATGACAGATCAGCCGCGCCGCCGACTCGTCCTCGCCTCCCAGTCCCCCGCCCGGCTCGGGCTGCTCCGCCAGGCCGGTTTCGCCCCCGAGGTGATCGTGAGCGGCGTCGACGAGGACGCCGTCACCGCTCCCACCCCCGCCGAGCTGGCGCTCGCCCTGGCCGAGGCCAAGGCCTCCGTCGTGGCGGCCCGGCCGGAGGCCAAGGGCGCGCTCGTGATCGGCTGCGACTCGGTGCTCGACCTGGACGGCCAGGCCCTCGGCAAGCCCGAGGACGCCGAGGAGGCCACCGCCCGCTGGAAGGCGATGCGCGGACGTGCCGGAACCCTCCAGACCGGCCACTGCGTCTACGACACGCTCTCCGGCCGCTACACCTCCGCCACCGCGTCCACCGTCGTCCACTTCGGCGAGCCCACGGACGAGGAGATCGCCGCCTACGTCGCCTCCGGCGAACCCCTCTACGTCGCCGGGGCGTTCACGCTGGACGGCCGCTCGGCCCCGTTCATCGACGGCATCGACGGCGACCACGGCAACGTGATCGGCATCAGCCTGCCCCTCGTACGGCGGCTGCTCGCCGAACTGGGTGTCGGCATCACGGAGTTGTGGGCGCCGGCGGAGAAGTGACCGGGGCCCCGCCGCCGCCCGCCCCTTCCTGGGGCACGGCGTCGGCGGGCTCGGCCGCACGGTCGTACGTCATCAGCAGCAGCACGATCAGGCCGAGCACCAGCATCATGAACAGGAACGCGGGCCAGCCGACGAGTCCCCAGGTGAACGCGCCGAGCAGCCCGTGCACCACCGCCGCGCTGATCAGCAGCACCCGCCCGAGGCCCGCCGGGGGCCGCTCCCGCAGCGCCACCAGCAGAGCGACCAGGCCGCACAGCGCGAAGTAGAGGCCGAAGGCGATCCCGCCGATCTTCGACGACACGGACATCATGTGCGGGTCGAGTCCGGCAAGGGACATGTCCTGCCGGTCGACGACGACACCGAGGAACCAGTTCAGCGCGGCGATGCCGAACGCCTCGGCGAACAGCACCACCGCCACGACCCACGCCACCGGCCTGCGCGCCACCGGGCCCACCCACTTACCCCTAGTACGTTCGGGACATCGCGAGGCTACTAACCGGTAAACCCTGGGACAAGGGTTCTGCCCAGGGCAAAGAATCATTGGGCCATTCGTAGGGACTCCACAAAGAAACCGAGTGGCCCGCAGCACGTGATAACAGAGACCTTGGCCACAGGGGCGGGCTAGGGTTTGCCGGAGGAGTACTGCGTATCGCGGTGCGACAAGGGATTTCGCGGGTCGAGCGAGCCTCGCATCACGCTCCGTGTGGGCAAGCTCACCACTGGGGACGGGTCGAAGTGTCGTGTCGGCAGTCCCTAAACTCGGCTTGTTTCAAGGAGGGAGCCTCATCGTGCGCAAGGTGCTCATCGCCAACCGTGGCGAAATCGCTGTCCGCGTGGCCCGGGCCTGCCGGGATGCCGGCATCAAGAGCGTGGCCGTCTACGCCGACCCCGACCGGGACGCTCTGCATGTCCGCGCCGCGGATGAGGCGTTCGCCCTGGGCGGTGACACGCCGGGCACCAGCTACCTCGACATCGAGAAGGTGCTGAACGCCGCGCGCGAGTCGGGCGCGGACGCGATCCACCCCGGCTACGGCTTCCTCTCCGAGAACGCGGAGTTCGCGCAGGCGGTCCTGGACGCGGGCCTGATCTGGATCGGCCCGCCCCCGCAGGCGATCCGCGACCTGGGCGACAAGGTCGCCGCCCGGCACATCGCCCAGCGCGCGGGCGCCCCGCTGGTGGCGGGCACGCCCGACCCGGTGTCCGGTGCGGAGGAGGTCGTCGCCTTCGCCGAGCAGCACGGTCTGCCGATCGCCATCAAGGCGGCGTTCGGCGGCGGCGGCCGCGGCCTGAAGGTCGCGCGCACGCTGGAAGAGGTCCCGGAGCTGTACGACTCGGCCGTGCGCGAGGCCGTGGCGGCCTTCGGCCGGGGCGAGTGCTTCGTCGAGCGCTACCTCGACAAGCCCCGCCACGTGGAGACCCAGTGCCTCGCCGACCAGCACGGCAACGTGGTCGTGGTCTCCACGCGTGACTGCTCTCTCCAGCGCCGGCACCAGAAGCTGGTCGAGGAGGCGCCCGCGCCCTTCCTGTCCGACGCGCAGGTGGAGCAGCTGTACTCGGCCTCGAAGGCGATCCTGAAGGAGGCCGGCTACGTCGGCGCCGGCACGGTCGAGTTCCTCGTCGGCAACGACGGCACGATCTCCTTCCTGGAGGTCAACACCCGTCTCCAGGTGGAGCACCCGGTCACCGAGGAGGTCGCCGGCATCGACCTCGTCCGCGAGATGTTCCGCATCGCCGACGGCGAGGAGCTCGGCTACGGCGACCCGGCGCTGCGGGGACACTCCTTCGAGTTCCGCATCAACGGCGAGGACCCGGGCCGCAACTTCCTGCCGGCTCCCGGCACGGTCACGACGTTCGCCCCGCCGTCCGGCCCGGGCGTGCGGCTGGACGCGGGTGTGGAGTCCGGGTCGGTCATCGGCCCGGCGTGGGACTCCCTGCTGGCCAAGCTGATCGTCACCGGCCGCACGCGCAAGGAGGCACTGGAGCGGGCCGCCCGTGCCCTGGAGGAGTTCCAGGTCGAGGGCATGGCGACGGCGATCCCGTTCCACCGTGCGGTGGTGCAGGACCCGGCGTTCGCGCCTGAGGTGCACGGTCAGGACGGGCCGTTCACGGTCCACACCCGCTGGATCGAGACGGAGTTCGTCAACGAGATCAAGCCCTTCGCGGCGGCCGCGGACGCCTTGGACGCGGACGAGGAGCCGGGTCGCGAGACGGTGGTCGTCGAGGTCGGCGGCAAGCGCCTGGAGGTCTCCCTCCCGGCGTCCCTGGGCATGTCCCTGGCCCGCACGGGCCTCGCGGCCGGGGCCAAGCCCAAGCGCCGCGCGGCGAAGAAGTCGGGCCCCGTCGCCTCCGGCGACACCCTCGCCTCCCCGATGCAGGGCACCATCGTCAAGATCGCGGTGGAGGAGGGCCAGGAGGTCAAGGAGGGCGACCTGGTCGTCGTCCTCGAGGCCATGAAGATGGAGCAGCCGCTGAACGCGCACAAGTCCGGCACGGTCAAGGGCCTCAGCGCGGACATCGGCGCGTCGGTCACCTCCGGCGCGGCGATCTGCGAGATCAAGGACTGAGCGAACCGGACAACGCCTACGGCGCGGCCCCGGCTCGGGGCCGCGCCGGTGGTGTCTCCGCTCGGCCGCGGGCAGTCGTGGCCGCCCTAGCCGCAGGCCACCGCGCCACCCTGGCCGCGGGCACCCGTACCACCCTGGCCGCGGGCAATCGTGCCGCTGAGGGCGGCACGGGTGGGCGCAGCGGCACCCCGCACCGCCGGGTTGCGCGACGCCCCGGCCTCAGCAGCCGCTGGCGGCACCTTTCCACGCCGGGCTGCGGACCCACACCGCCCCGGCAACAACACCGAGCACCTGGCAACCCGCAGTGACTCAGCCGACCCGTCGGGTCAACGCCGCCGCAGATCCGCAACCCTGGCCCGCTCCGCCCCAGGACTCTGCTCCCCGAGCATCGTGGCCGACCGTAACCCACTCCCCGCCCCTGGCGCCTGCCTCCGCGGCCCGGGCAACGGCACATCCCGGCGCTGCTGACGCGCCGGGACGGCATCACCCCCGGGGCTTCCCGCCCCCGCCGAACCCCCCGGCGCCCCCGCGACAGCGATCTGCACTCCCTGATCGGCAAGCGCCTGAAGCTCCGTCGCCGCACGGTCGTCATGAGCGGGCGGTTCGTCCGTGACAAGGCGGGTGATGAGATCCGTCGGCACGGTCTGGAACATCGTGTCCGTCCCGAGCTTGGTGTGGTCGGCGAGGACCACGACCTCCGCGGCCGCCTGCACCAGCGCCCGGTCGACCGACGCCGACAGCATGTTGGACGTGGACAGCCCGCGCTCCGCGGTCAGACCGCTCCCGGACAGGAACGCCCGCGACACCCGCAGCCCGTGCAGGGACTGCTCGGCACCGCTGCCGACCAGGGCGTAGTTCGAGCCGCGGAGCGTACCGCCGGTCATCACGACCTCGACCCGGTTGGCGTGGGCCAACGCCTGTGCGACCAGCAGTGAGTTGGTGACGACGGTCAGCCCGGGGACCCGGGCGAGCCGGCGCGCCAGCTCCTGGGTCGTCGTACCCGCCCCGACCACGATCGCCTCGCCCTCCTCCACGAAACTCGCGGCGAGGTCGGCGATGGCGGTCTTCTCGGCGGTCGCGAGATGAGACTTCTGCGGAAAGCCGGACTCCCGCGTGAAACCGCCCGGCAGTACCGCACCGCCATGCCGGCGGTCGAGGAGTCCTTCTGCCTCCAGCGCGCGCACGTCCCGCCGTACGGTCACTTCGGAGGTCTGGACGACGCGGGCGAGCTCACGGAGCGACACGGCCCCGTTCGCTCGCACCATTTCGAGGATCAATTGGCGACGTTCTGCAGCGAACACGAAACTGACAGTAACGCCAGCGACCGTCTGCTTTCAGCAGTTTGCGCTGAATAGCAGAAGATGTTCGCACGGGGCAGCGGGAAGTGATATAGGGCCTAGTCCGCCCGCCTATGCCGTCCGCATGGTCGAACACTCCCCGTGACCAGCGAGGAGCCGGATTCGGCCTCAGCCCTCGCCGGTGTCCTTCCGGGTGTGCAACTGCCGTGCCACCTCTGCGATCGAGCCCGACAACGAGGGATAGACGGTGAAGGCGTTCGCAATCTGTTCGACTGTCAGGTTGTTGTCGACCGCGATCGAGATGGGGTGGATCAGTTCCGAGGCACGCGGCGCCACGACCACACCGCCGACCACGATCCCGGTCCCCGGCCGGCAGAAGATCTTGACGAAGCCGTCGCGGATGCCCTGCATCTTCGCGCGCGGGTTGCGCAGCAGCGGCAGCTTCACGACCCGGGCGTCGATCTTCCCGCCGTCGACATCGGCCTGGGTGTAGCCGACGGTGGCGATCTCCGGGTCGGTGAAGACGTTCGACGAGACGGTCTTCAGATTCAGCGGGGCCACGGCATCGCCCAGGAAGTGGTACATGGCGATACGTCCCTGCATGGCGGCCACGGAGGCGAGGGCGAACACGCCCGTCACGTCACCGGCCGCGTACACGCCCGGAGCGGTCGTACGCGAGACCTTGTCGGTCCAGATGTGACCGGACTCGCGCAGTCTGACCCCGGCTTCCTCCAGCCCCATGCCCGAGCTGTTCGGAACGGCACCGACGGCCATGAGGCAGTGCGACCCGGTGATGACCCGCCCGTCGGAGAGGGTCACCTCGACACGGTCCCCGACCCGCTTGGCGGACTGCGCCCGGGTGCGCCCCATGACGTTCATCCCGCGTCGCCGGAAGACCTCCTCCAGCACGGTGGCCGCGTCCGGGTCCTCACCGGGCAGCACCCGGTCCCGCGACGACACGAGCGTCACCTTGGACCCCAGCGCCTGATAGGCCCCGGCGAACTCCGCACCGGTCACACCGGACCCGACCACGATCAGCTCCTCGGGGAGCTCGTCGAGGTCGTACACCTGGGTCCAGTTCAGGATCCGCTCACCGTCCGGCCGCGCGTCGGCCAGCTCACGGGGATGCCCACCGGTGGCGATGAGCACCGCGTCGGCCGTGAGGGTCTCCTCGCTCCCGTCGGCGGCGCGCACCACGACCTTCCGCGACCCGTCGAGCGCCTGCATGCCCTCCAGCCGCCCGCGCCCGCGCAGGACACGCGCCCCGGCACGCGTCACGGAGGCCGTGATGTCGTGCGACTGGGCGAGCGCGAGCCGCTTCACACGCCGGTTGACCTTCCCCAGGTCGACCCCGACCACCCGGGCACTCTGCTCCAGATGCGGGGTGTCGTCCGCGACGATGATCCCCAGCTCCTCGTAGGAGGAGTCGAAGGTGGTCATCACCTCGGCCGTGGCGATGAGGGTCTTGGACGGCACGCAGTCGGTGAGCACCGACGCACCGCCCAGACCGTCGCAATCGACGACGGTCACCTCCGCACCGAGTTGGGCGGCCACCAGCGCCGCTTCGTATCCGCCGGGTCCGCCACCGATGATCACGATCCGAGTCACGTACTCCATTGTCCCGCACGCCTCAACGTGACACCGCCCCGGGGCCCGCCCGATGCGGCTCTGTTACGCGAGTGACCCCGGCGCACCTGCCGTACCCTCTCCCCATGTCGCTCTACGCCGCGTACGCCGGCAACCTCGACGCGCGGCTGATGTCCCGCCGCGCCCCCCACTCGCCGCTGCGCGCCACCGGCTGGCTGAACGGGTGGCGACTGACCTTCGGCGGCGAGCACATGGGCTGGGAGGGCGCCCTGCCGACGATCGTCGAGGACCCCCTCTCCCAGGTCTTCGTCGCGCTGTACGACATCGCCCCCATGGACGAGGAGTCACTCGACCGCTGGGAGGGCGTGGGGCTCGACATCTACCGCCGCACCCGCGTACGGGTGCACACCCTGGAGGGTGACGAGCAGGCGTGGGCCTTCACCCTCAACGCCTACGAGGGCGGCCTGCCCTCCGCCCGCTACCTGGGCGAGATCGCCGACGCGGCCGAATCGGCCGGCGCTCCGCACGACTACGTGATGGAACTCCGCAAGCGCCCCTGCTGAGCCCCGTTTCGTCGGAAACGACAAGACAACGATCGCCACCCCGTGAGCTCTGCCATCTACGCGCGTAGGCAATCACCGGCTACCCTCGTCGGCGTGAACGCATCTCTTCTTCCGGACGACATCCAGGGCGACCCCCACGCCGCCGCCGACGCCGCCGCGGCCCGCCTGCGCGAACTCACGGGCGCCGAGACCCACGACGTCGCCCTCGTGATGGGCTCCGGCTGGGCGCCGGCCGTGGACGCCCTCGGCGCCCCCGAGGCAGAGCTCCAGGTCACCGAGCTGCCCGGCTTTCCGCCGCCGGCGGTCGAGGGCCACGGAGGCAAGATCCGCTCGTACCGGATCGGCAACAAGCGCGCCCTCGTCTTCCTCGGCCGCACGCACTACTACGAGGGCCGCGGCGTGGCCGCCGTCGCCCACGGCGTCCGCACCGCCGTGTCGGCCGGCTGCAAGACGATCGTCCTCACCAACGGCTGCGGCGGCCTGCGCGAGGGCATGCGCCCCGGCCAGCCGGTCCTGATCAGCGACCACATCAACCTCACGGCGACGTCCCCGATCATCGGCGCCAACTTCGTCGACCTCACCGACCTCTACTCCCCGCGCCTGCGGGCCCTGTGCAAGGAGGTCGACCCCACCCTGGAGGAGGGCGTCTACGCCCAGTTCCCCGGCCCGCACTACGAGACTCCGGCCGAGATCCGCATGGCCCGCGTCATCGGAGCGGACCTGGTGGGCATGTCGACGGTCCTGGAGGCGATCGCCGCGCGCGAGGCGGGTGCGGAGGTTCTGGGCATCTCCCTGGTGACGAACCTGGCCGCGGGCATGACGGGCGAGCCGCTGAACCACGAGGAGGTTCTGCAGGCGGGCCGCGATTCGGCGACGCGCATGGGTTCGCTGCTCGCACAGGTCCTGGGGCGCCTGTAAACGACCCGGCGCCGCTGCCGGGGCGGGGTGGGGTGGGGTCCGCAGCCCGGCGTTGCGGGGTGCCGCTTCTTTGGGACGGGCGCCGTCCTTAGCGGCACGATTGCCCGCAGCCAGACGGGACCAGCGGCGGCCCGCAGCGCGGCGGGCCCGCGGCAGCCAAGCCACGACGCGCCCGCGGTCGCCTACGGCGAGAAGGGGACGTGTCGGGGGGTGTCCGCCCGCAGCGGTTGGCGCGTCAACGGACGGTTAGTCGGTATCCGACCCCATCGCGCCGTTCCGAGGACGGACACCCCCCGGCGCGGCCCCGACCCACCGCACCCCGGTAGGCGCTACGCACAGCCCCACCGAAAACCGCACAGGCCGCCGCAGGCACCCCGGCGCAACCGCCGGAGGCAACCCGCACGACAACCGGAGAGGCTGACACAGACCGTGCACGACGAACTCATCGCACAGGCCCAGGCGTGGCTCACCGAGGACCCCGACCCGGAAACCCGCACCGAGCTCGCCCGCCTCATCGACGCCCAGGACCACACCGAACTCGCCGCCCGCTTCAGCGGCACCCTCCAGTTCGGCACCGCCGGCCTCCGGGGCGAACTCGGCGCCGGCCCCATGCGCATGAACAGCTCGGTCGTCATCCGCGCGGCCGCCGGCCTCGCCGCGTACCTCAAGAAGCAGGGCCACCAGGACGGACTCGTCGTCATCGGCTACGACGCCCGCCACAAGTCGGCCGACTTCGCCCGCGACACCGCCGCCGTCATGACCGGCGCCGGCCTCCGCGCCGCCGTGCTTCCCCGCCCCCTCCCCACCCCCGTCCTCGCCTTCGCGATAAGGCACCTCGGCGCGGTCGCCGGCGTAGAGGTCACCGCCAGCCACAACCCGCCCCGCGACAACGGCTACAAGGTCTACCTCGGCGACGGCTCCCAGATCGTCCCCCCGGCGGACATCGACATCGCGGCGGAGATCGCCGCCGTCCCGTCCCTCACCACTGTCCGACGCCCCACCGAAGGCTGGGACACCCTCGACGACAGCGTCCTCGACGCCTACCTCGCCCGCACCGACGCCGTACTCGCCAAGGACTCCCCCCGCACGGCCCGCACGGTGTACACGGCGATGCACGGCGTCGGCAAGGACGTCCTCCTCGCCGCCTTCGCCCGCGCCGGCTTCCCGGAGCCGACCCTCGTCACGGCGCAGGCCGACCCCGACCCGGAGTTCCCGACCGTCGCGTTCCCCAACCCGGAGGAGCCCGGCGCGATGGACCTGGCGTTCGCGAAGGCCCGCGCTACGACACCCGCTCCCGACCTGATCATCGCCAACGACCCGGACGCGGACCGCTGCGCCGTCGCCGTGCGGGACGGCGCCGACTGGCGCATGCTCCGCGGCGACGAGGTCGGCGCGCTGCTCGCCGCCCACCTGGTCCGCCGCGGAGCGACCGGCACCTTCGCGGAGTCGATCGTCTCGTCCTCCCTCCTCGGCCGTATCGCCGAGAAGGCCGGCCTCCCGCACGTCGAGACCCTCACCGGCTTCAAGTGGATCGCCCGCGCCGAGGGCCTGCGCTACGGCTACGAGGAGGCTCTCGGCTACTGCGTCGACCCGGACGGCGTACGCGACAAGGACGGCATCACGGCAGCGCTCCTGATCACGGAACTGGCGTCGCAGCTCAAGGAGGAGGGCCGCACGCTCCTGGACCTCCTCGACGATCTGGCCGTGGAACACGGCCTGCACGCCACGGACCAGCTCTCGGTCCGCGTCGAGGACCTCTCCCTCATCACGGCCGCGATGCGCCGCCTGCGCGAACAGCCCCCGACCGAACTCGCCGGCCTGCCGATCACCCGCACCGACGACCTCACCCAGGGCTCGGACACCCTCCCGCCCACCGACGGTCTGCGCTACACCCTCGACGGCGCCCGGGTGATCGTCCGCCCGAGCGGCACGGAGCCGAAGCTGAAGTGCTACCTGGAGGTCGTGGTCCCGGTCGCGACCCACGCCGGTCTCCCCGAGGCCCGCGCACAGGCCACGGGCCTACTGGAATCGATCAAGCGCGACCTGGCGACGGCGGCAGGCATCTGACGCACCCGCGACGACTCAGGAACTCTTCCGGGCAGCCTCACGACGCTGCCGCTTGCCCAGGGGCGCCTGGGAGAGATCCTCGGCCGCGGACCTGAGGTTCTTGTAGCCGTACCCGCGCTGGTCGAGCCACGCCCGGGCAGCCTCCTCGGCCCGCTCGGTCGCCTCGAGGATGTCCTCCTCCGCCTCTCCGGAGTCCAGGAAGCGAAAGGTGAAGGCGGGCCGCACGGCCACGTCGTACGTGAGGTTGCCCTCGGGCGTGAAGGCCGCGCGCAGCACGTCGTGGTCAGCGGCACGCTCCAGCAGGCCGGCCCGCTGCTCGGCGCTCAGCCCGTCGAAAACGCCACGCACGGTGACCCGGAAAGTACGAGTACTCATCCCCCGAACGTAGACGCGGGGACCACCCCGGCTCCACGGGATTTCCCGGCACTCGCCCCCGACGGCAAAGCCGCCGGACGGGCCCCGACGACGAAGCCGCTGGACGATCCCAGACAAGCGAAGCCGACCCCGGGAGCGGCCCCCGTCAACCCGCCACCAGCAGAATCAGCACCAGCAGCGCCCCCGCAACCACCGGCCCCACCACCTCGTAGGCCCACCGCACGGTCACCTCGCCCTGCGCCGTCTCCGCCCGGTGCCGCGCCTCGTGCAGACCCCGCAGCTCATCCATGATCCGGTCGGTCTCCGCCCGCACGGGCCCGTCGGAAACGGGCCCCGCGCCGAGGCCGCCCAACCCCGCACGCATCCCGAGCGCAACGCCGCGCCCCTCGTCCCGCCCCGTCTCCCGCCGCGCCTGCGCGGTCGCCCGCATCTCACGCCGCGCGGCCTTCTTGCGGGCGCGCAGCGAGACGGGCACGGCCCACAGCTGGTACTTCGCGCCGGACTCCGTGAGGACCTCGTTCGAGTAGGCGGACTTCAGCGAGGCGATCCGCCCCCAGGGCAGCACGATGACGCGGAACGGATTGCGGATGCGCAGCCGGTCTTCGCCCGCGTACACCGCGGGCCGCAGCGTGAAGGCGACGACCAGCGGCACGATCAGGATCAGCACGGCGAGCGCCATCCACGGCGTACGCCCGCCGCCCGAGGTCACCGCGTCGATGCCGAGCCACCCGGCGATGGCGAGCAGCAGCACGCCACCGGCGATGGCGGGAACCGACCGGTACACGCGGTCCTTGGACTCGGGCTCCGGAGGCTGCTGCGCTGGTGGCTGGGAGTCGGGGCTCGTCATGCCTCGATTCTGCCGGACCGGACGTCGACCACCCCATCGCACCCCATCCCATCGCGGCCCTCCCCCGTCGCGCCCCACCCCATCGCGGCCGACCCCCCGTCGCGGCCCACCCCGGACCTCCCTCCCACCCGGCC
>NZ_DF968348.1:0-2891 GCF_001270025.1 Streptomyces azureus
GATATCCATCGCAAGATCATGACCGCGAATGGCTATCCGGCGTCACCACCGACTACGGGCCAGAGCCGTTCATTTGACAGACCCACCGACGAGGCTGGGAAGTGCGCGGAGGCGCGGTACGAGGAGGGCGGCGGCGTTCACACGCCGACATGGGCCGCCAGCGCGCAGGCGTGAAGTGCCTCGGCCCTGCCCGTGTATTACAGGAAGCGGCGGATGGGGGCGACGGCCGCCTCCCGCAGTCGCCGCGTGGCGGAGCGGCGTATCCAGCGGCCCTTCTCAATTTGCTGACTGACCTGCAGGTCTTCGTCGAAGTGCCGGTTGAAGGTGGCGGCGAAGTCTTCGTCCAGGACGGCGAGCATGACTTCTTCGTCGTGGTCGAGAGAGCGGCGGTTGAAGTTGGTGGATCCGATCAGGGCGGCGACCTGGTCGACGGTGATGACCTTGGCGTGCATCATCGTCGGCTGGTACTCGAAGATGCGCACCCCGCAGTCGAGCAGGTCTTCGTAGAAGTGCTGGCCGGCCAGCTGGCAGACGCGCTTGTCCGTGTGGGGCCCGGGCAGCAGGATTTCCACCTCGACGCCGCGTCGGGCGGCCGCGCACAGCAGGTCGATGAAGTAGGCGTCGGGGGCAAAGTAGGCGGTGGCCAGCCGAAATCGTTCCTGAGAGCATTCGATCATGACTCGCAGCAGGGTCTGCATGTCCTGCCAGCCGAGACTGGCCGAGCCGCGGACGACCTGGACCACGGCGTCGCCTTCCCGTGTGTGGTCGCTGAAGCGGTCGCGCTTGTCGAAGAGGGTGTCGTGGCATTCGGCCCAGTTCTGTGCGAAGGCGGCGGCGATGCCGTCCACCGCGGGTCCGCGTACCTGAACGTGGGTGTCGCGCCATTCGTGCTCGTTGCGAGCGTCTCCGCACCATTCCTCGGCGATACCCACTCCGCCGGTGAACGCCGTCTCCTCGTCCACGACCACCACCTTGCGATGGCAGCGGTGATTCTGCTTGAACGGGGTGAGGTACAAGGGCTTACGGAACCACGCCACCTCGACCCCGGCCCGCTCCATCAAATCCAGCAAATTCCGTTCGATCTGCCGACTGCCGAAGCCGTCCAGCAGCAGCCGCACACGCACACCATTTTGAGCCCGGTCAGCCAGCGCCTCGGCGAACTGGCGGGCTATATCGCCACGCCAGTACACGAACGTCATCATGTCCACGGTGTGTTCGGCGCTGCGGATGCTCTTCAGCATCGCCGCGAATATCTCGTCCCCGTTGCGCAGCGCCAGCAGCGCGTTGCCTTCCGTGGCGGCGATGCCGATCAGCCGCTCCAGAAGACGCCGCATCCGCTGTTTGTGCTCCGCCGGAGACAAGGATGGCGCGGCAGCCACGTGGGACCCTTGCGACTCGGTGCGTGTGCTGGTCACGGCTCCTCCTCGCCGGTCGAAGAAGGCCGCCCCGCGCGTCCGGCACCGCCGAGGCGAGCCGACTGTACACAGGCACAGTGAACCGGGACAGCGCCGGGACCGGCCGATCCGCAGAACAGCAGCGGCACACATTACACCGCAGGGCAGGAGGGTCAAACCCGGAAACCCGCGCACATGCCCTTCTTGAAGGCGGCGCACATGGTTTTTGGAAGTCGATAATCGTGGTTGCCCTGCTGCTCGTTCTGCTTCTCGCACTCATCCTTTTTGCGGTGGCTTCGCCATCAAAGCCCTGTGGTGGATAGCAGTCATCGTTCTCGTGGTGTGGCTGCTGGGGTTCCTTGTGCGGCCCGCCGCCACCGACGGCCGCCGCGGCCGCCGGTACCGCTGGCAGTCAGCACGGTTGCATAGGCGGGCCGGGCCAGAGGAGCCCTCTTGCCCGGCCCGCCTATGCAAAGCGCCAACCCCGCTGATGGCTGATAACGCGTTAACCTCGCCGTTTCGGTTGGGCTGAGGCGGCTGCGTTGATCATCAACTGTTGGGTGAGCGAGGCGATTCTGTTGCCTGGGCATGGTGGAGTCCTGGCGCAATGGCCGGGTTCTCCGGGTCCTTCGGATCGTGGGTGGGCGGGGGCCGCAGGTCAGTCAACCGGTCGGGGCAGTACGGCAAGGCGGTGGAAAGCCGTGGCCAGTTCGTGTCTCCAGGGCCAGGTCGCCGAGCTCCGCAGGCGGAGGCGGCGTCCACGAGCTGCTGGGTGAGGCGGGGGCAATGTCTCGGAGCTGAGGCGTTGGCTGGTGGCTGTTGGCGGTGAGGCCCCGGTTCCGTCGATGTCGACGTTGAGCCGGGTGATCCGCAGGGACCGTCGGGCGGGGCGGGCTTTGCTGACCGGGCGGAAGCCTGAGGTTGCCGGGGCGCGTCGGCCGGATCCCCTCAGCGCGCTGGGCCTGAACGTGGTGACCGAGAAGGGCGGCGGTGGGCAGGTGTTTCTGCGGGAGCAGAAGCACTTGGCGCAGGTCCCGGTACCGGGTGCCCAGGTGGTGCATACGTCTGCCGTTCGGTCGGTGCTGGGGACGGTGGCGCACACGGCGGCCGGGACGGTGGTGTGTTTGTACGGCGACGCCGGCCAGGGGAAGACGGTCGCGCTGCAGTACGCCCTGTCCCAGCTGCCGCACCCGGCCAGGGCCCACCTGGTCCATGTCGGTGTGCACCCGACGGTTCCCGAACTGCGTCGGGTACTCGCGGACGCCCTTGAGCCGGGCAGGCGTCTGCCGCACGGGGCGGGGGAGGCCGACCTGGTTCTGGTGAACGCGCTACGACAGCCTCGCGTGCTGGTGCGGGACGAGGCACAGCGCCTTCCAGGGCCGGCGCTGGAGTTTCTGCGCGGGCTGTGGGACCACCCGGACACGGACACGGCACTAGGGTCTGTGTGATGTCGGGATCAATCTTGCCGAATCGGGTCCGTCTGGGAGGCGGATCCGG